>JAUWZB010000041.1 GCA_030615555.1 Dehalococcoidales bacterium | reverse complement strand
ACCCAGGCCGACTACGACGAGATGAGACGCATAGTAGCCGAGAACCTATGCGCGATTTGCGGTGCGGATCTCCAGATCCGCACCAATCCGGAGAAGCAGACCGTGGAGGTCGGCTGCGTTGACCGCAGCCACCGCGGCTACATCGAGAAGGAGACCTACACCCAGGCACTGCGCCGCGGCAAAGCGGTCCCCCTCTACATTGAGGACAAGATCACGAAGAGGATGCTGCCGGTGAAGGCGGACCTGGACCGGGTGATCGCCCTAGTGGCCACCAGGTTCCCCCGGGCCGACCTCGACCACCCCTCGGCGGCCCTGTTTATCCTGGACTGCTGGCGTCTTGACCTTGACCCCCTGCTGGGGGAGGTCGTGCCGGTGACCTTCAAGGGCAAAGCGGGGAAGAAGGTGGTCACTCCGATCATCACCGAGGATGGCTGGCTCTCCATGGCGGCCAGGGGCTGCCCCGAGAAGTGGATCGGCGCCCCCCGAGTGGAGCCGGTCACCGACGCCGACCTCAAGGAGGCGATCTGCAACGACCGCGAGGCCTGGGTATGGAAGGCCACCGGCAGGACCAAAGACATGGTCGAGGGGCAGGAGACCTTCGCCTACGGCTGGTTCAAGAAGAAGGAGGAGGAGAAGGCCCTGGAGTGGGGTACCCCCGCCGGGGAGCTCCCCGGCAACCAGGCCAGGGTGAGGGCGATCAAGCGGTGGGTAAGGGAAAACTTCCCCGAGGCCAGGCACAAGATGATGGAGCTGACCGCGGAGTGGATGAGCCGGGCCGAGGGCGTTACCGAGGCGGAGGAGGTGATCGATGCCGAGTACCGCGTCCTGACCGTACTCGAGGAGGGCAAAGAGGAGAAAGCCGACAAAGGGCCTCTGATAACTGAATCCCAGGAGAAATTCCTGCTTCGCCTGGCCAAGGAAAGGCTCAACAGCGACGAGGCCCAGATGTCCCTTAAGTGCCAGGATCGCTACCACAAGAGCCTTGATAAGCTCACAAAGAAGGAGGCCAGCGAGTGGATTGACGAGTTGCGCACATTGCCCCAGGAAAAGTGGGAACGCCCGCCTGCGGCTGCTGAAAAACCCCTAGAATTTTAGATTGTTGCCTCGAGGAAACTTTGAGCAAAGAACGCGACGGGGAGTTCATCCAGCAGGCGGCTCGCCTGCTCGAAGCCCATTTCCTGGGCAGGAAGGATATCTATGCCGTTCACAACGAGAGCGGTGACTATACCGCCATCCGCCGCCCTGTCACCCAGGAGGTGCTGCTCGCTCACTGCAAGGGGCAAAGAACCATCGCCAGCTACCCGACCAACAACATGGGCAACACGCCCTTTGCCGTCCTAGATATTGATCAAAGGGGCTTAACCCCCCAGGAAATAGCCCTCTTCATAAAGAGATGGCTGGGGCACTTTAACATACCCGTCTTCATGGAGGACAGCGGCCGGAAGGGGTACCACCTCTGGGTCATATTCAAGTGTTTTGTCCCGGCAAGCAAGGCGACGCGCCTGCTCAATATCGCCGTCGCAGAGTATAAGGCCGAATACGGCGAGCCCCCGTTTCGGCTGGAGCCCCCCTTCCCCAGGCAGCTCCACACCACGATCGATCACCCGGGCAACGCCGTCAAGCTGCCCTGGGGGATCCACCAGGTTACCAAAAATCCGACCTACTTCCTCGCCGATGACTTCACGCCCCTGGCGGATTGGGGGCTCGAGCAGGTCAACCTTGGCGTCAAGGTCACCGAGGTTGACCTTGATGTCATCCTTGCTGAATACCCGGAGGCCAAGGAGGAGCGTGCCGCCGCACCGGCGAAAACGGCGCAGCTCCCCTGTTTTGCCGCCATGATGGAGGGGGTGGGCGAGGGCGTGCGCCATATCGCATCACTGCGCCTCGCCTGCCACCTATACCGGCAGGGAATGCCGGAAGCCCTGGCACTAGCAACGCTCCTGGAGTGGGACCGCAGCTACAACAAGCCACCGCTGGGGACGAATCACATGGAGCGCAATGTGCGAGATGCCTACACCGGCAAATATAAGCTGGGCTGCGCCGATATCGAGGCGGCGGGTTTTTGCAGCCCGGAGTGCCCGATCTATCGCAAGCGCTATCTGGAGGGCGACCAGCGGGTGGAGGTTGCCGCCGTCGCCCTTCAAACATTGATCAAGGTTGGCTCCCATCCGCCGACCTACCGCGCCACCATAGACGGGTACCAGGTCGAGCTTGAGCCCGACGATTTGCTGAGACTATCCCGGTTCAAGAAGAAGGTGATGATGGAGCTCAACTTCATCCCCAGCATCGGCATGACCCAGAAACAGTGGGAGACCGCGGTGGACGAGAAGCTCCGGCAGGTCGTCTGCGAGCCGGCGCCCGCCGACGCCGCCGATCGGGCGGAGGTCGTGGAGCTGATAAGGGATTGGCTGGAGAGCGCCCCCAAGGCAGAGACCGCCGAGGATGTGCAAGCTGGCAGGCCCGTGGAGCGGGAGAACACCTGGTGTTTCCGGGCGAAGGATGCGGTGAGCTACCTCAGGGCCAAGCACCAGATCGTGATCAAAAAATCAGCGCTCTGGTCCATGGTCAGGGACGCCGGCGGCGATACCACGTCCGTCCGCGTGGGCAGGAAATCGTTTAGCCTCTGGGTCCTGCCCAAAGGGGAGGCCGAGGCTGAGCTGGGCGAGGAGGCGGAGCCAAAGATCGAATTCTGAAAAATCTCTTTATATGGTAGAGGTGTGAACATCACAAAAGCACTTTTCGTTTTTAAGGGAGGGTGACAAAAATGACACCAGATATAAAACAAACGTCACTTTCTGTCACTTTTAGCTTGTCACTAACTGCTCCACACACCCCTGCAAAAGTGACAAGGCGTTTGTGATGTCGAGAGTCCTACCATATAAAGGGAAAATTGGGGGGCAAATTGCTAAGAAGGTATGTGAAGAGAAGAAATAGGAGGCGCTTTGTATGTCCATCATGCCGCCGAGAGTTTTGGCTATCCCTGAGCGAGGCGGATAGGGAGGCAGGGCGCTTCGTAGAAGAAGCAGAAATATGCCCCTTCTGTAGAGCAACCATTGAGTGCCCCGGTATTGCTAGAGACGAGAGGTGCTATGTTGTGGATTGAGAAATTACACGGGCCGCCGGGGACCGGTAAGACACATGCTCTCATTGAGAGGGCGAGGAGCGAGATCGAGAGCGGCATGGTGCCGGAGGATATCGGCTACTACAGCTTCACAAGGGCGGCAGCCAGGGAGGCGGCGCGGCGGATCTCGGCCGATGGCCAGTTCCCCCACTTCAGGACCATCCACTCCGAGTGCTTCCGGCTCCTCGGGCTGGCGCGCCACGAGGTGATGGCGGGCGCCAAGCTCCGCAGTTTCGCCCAGGCCTTTGGCTATGAACTCTCTGACTTGTCGGAGGACCAGGACGCTGCCGAGCACGAGGTGCGGGAGAGGGTGCTGAGGACGCTTGGCGACTACCTCCTCTTCTTTGAGGAGTGGCGAAAGAGCCTGCTCCTTGACACCGAGCAGGCTTACCGCAGCTTCATGCGGATGGAGGACCTTCCCGAGGGCTGGTCTCTGCCGGTGGTGCTGAAGTTCCAGGAGAGGTACGAGGACTATAAACGCGAGAACGGGCTTTATGACTTTGCCGACATGCTGCTCGAGATCCTGCGGCAGCAACTGACCCCCAGGGTGCGCGTTCTGGTCCTGGATGAGGCGCAGGACTGCTCCCCCCTCCAGCTCAGGGTTATCGACCTCTGGCTGGGGGGCGCGGCCAGGCATTACATCGCCGGCGATCCCTTCCAAGCCATTTACCAGTGGCAAGGAGCGAGGCCGGAGCTATTTGAGGCGAGGCAGGCGGACAAGAGGACCCTGCTCGATCGGAGCTTCCGCCTGCCCCGCCAGGTGTATGACCTCTCCCGGCGGATCATCGCCGGCACCCCCGCTTACCAGCCCCGGGACGCCGAGGGCTACATCAAGCGGGGATCGGCCTCGAGGGCACTGGAGGCTGTGGAGCGGGTCGAGGGGAGCGCTTTTCTCCTGGTCAGGAACAGGTATCTCCTCGCCCCCCTGGTGGAGGAGCTCTACCTGCGGGGGGTGCCCTTCGGCAATTTGCGGGGACCCTCCCCCTTCCGGGGTGAGATCGCGGGGGTGGTCCTCATGCTGCGGAGGTTCTTGCGGAACGAGCCCCTGGCGGTGGCCAACCTCACCCACCTCCTGGAGCATATCCCGCAAAAGCCCTATCTTGCCAGGGGGCTCAAGGCCGAGATCAAGCGGCGGGCCCAGGGAAATCCGGGGGAGCTGGTGCGCCTCCCCTCGCTGTTTGACCAGGTGACCCCGGCGTTCACCAGGCTCGCGGGGGGCGAGGGGTACCTGGACCTCCTGAAGATGGCCCCGCCCCAAAGGGCGTATTTCGGACGGGTGATCGCCAGGCACGGGGAGGGGGCGCTCACCGAGAGGCCGCGCCTCCTCCTGGGCACGATTCACTCGGTGAAGGGCATGGAGGCGGATCACGTGATCATCCTGCCCGATATGGCGAAGCGGACCTGGGGGGGGTGGGCGGTGGACCCGGGGGCCGAGCTCCGGGTGTGGTATGTCGCGGTAACCAGGGCCAGGCAGGGGGTCACCCTGGTCGACGCCCAGCAGATGAGGTGTTTTCGATGGCCGGGGGTGCAAAAGTGAGTGAAAAAGGGACGGGATATTATGATGTATGGCTTGGTAAGATGGTTTATACGCATTGCGAGTGGTGTGGCAATAAAGTTGTTGAAGGATATCGCCACTGTGAGGTGTGCTTGAAGAAGATAGACGCCTTCATTGAAAGTTATAAGTGGCAGCCACCACAGGCAGGGGGTGATCCTGGTTGATGGCCAGCGGATGAGGTGTTTCAAATGGTCGTAAAAGGGAAAGAGCAGATGGGCTTTTTCAGCCCGGATAACAGGGAGGTCCGGGTGCTGGCCAGCCGGATCAAGGATGGCCACAACAAGATTTGGGAGCGGTGGGAGCTTATCCGGCAGATGCCTGAGGGCAGCGGCAAGGACAAATACTTGGATAGCTGGGACAACGCCGTGGAGAAGCTGCGGGGCCTGGCCAGGAACCTGGCCGCTCAGGGATATCGAGAATGTATCCATAAGGAGGCATCGCTGGAGCACCCCTGCCTGGTGTGCACGGTGCCCAATGAGCTCTTTGAGAGAGAAGGCTGCCCCGCCTGGAAGGTTGAGGAATAAGAAGGTGGGGAAGACTGTAACCGGTATCCGCCAGGTTATCACCGAGGTATGCGATGAATTCGTTGTGGATCCCGCTGAATTAGTAGGGAGGTCGCGGGAAAAACTGATCATGCAGGCGAGAAAGGAGGCTTACCGGCGGTTAAACGAGGAGGTGGGGTTAAGCACCTATATAATTGCTCGACTATTCGGGCGGGATCATAGCAGCGTTTCAAGGGCACAAAGGTCATACGGGCAGAAGGAGGTTTCAGATGTACGATTACGGGATTTCTGATGATGCGGCTTTAGGGGTTTGGGTGCTCATCGAGCAAACCTGGGCTGCGATGTATAACGCAGTGGATCGCCAGCTCAGGGAGGTGGGCATCACACCGGAGCAGCTGGAGGTCTGCTGGGCTTGCAGAGAATATGCGGCGGCAACAAATGGACATCCGTTGGGTCCTTCCGAGCTATCTCGCTTGCTCTTCCGCAAGCCTCAAACGATTGCCGGGCTGCTTAAGCGAATGGAACAACAGGGCTTGGTGGAGAGAGCGCGGGGGCACTTTACCGAGGTCAAGATGACCCCAAAGGGCGAGGAAGCCTGCGCTTCTGGAGTCACTGTTGTGCTGCCCCTGATCCACCGGATTATGTCCTCTCTGTCCTCAGAGGAACTTGGCCAACTCGCAGAGCTGATCCGGCGGGTGCGTGAAAAGACACTAGCGGAGCTGCCAGAAGTAAAGCTAAGGCCGCCACCGAGCCCAGGCTATTTACCTCTTTAGCTGCCATGTTTAGCCTTTACTGCTTCAGGATAGAGACTGATGGATAAGCTTGACAAGTTAAAAGCGAAACTGGAGCGACACTTTGAGAACGAAGTAGCATTTCTGAATGAGATAGATGAGCTAACCGGAGCTGAAGCAAGGGAGCTGCATACGTGGATGTTAGCCAATGAATCTTACAGGAAATTGGTCGAGAGAGGTATTAAAAAGAAAAAAAGGAAGTGGTGGAGAATGCAGGTGGTCTATTGGTCTATATCCATTTTGCTATGGGTATTCATCGGTATTCCTTTTTTGATCCTAAGGCCCCTCTTGCCAAGGGCTTGGCGGAAGCGGATTGGTAATCTATTCAAACGACTCGGGCAGAGGTTTGAAGAGAAAGCGAGGTAGATATTCTTGGTAGAAGGTGAGGAGCCTATCCACAGGAAGTGTTAAGGAAATGAGGTTAATCAGAGAGGTAGCCGAGAAGGTACATCGCCCCTTTAAGATCAAGCTCGAGGAGACGCATGGGATTATTCGGCATCACCTCGAGGAGTTTGATCCCAAGAGACTAGCTGTCGGCTGGTCCGGCGGCAAGGACAGCACCCTCGTCCTATACCTTGTTCGGCAGCTATATCCGGATATTACCGTGTTCTTCTGCGACACTGGAGTCGAGTGGCCAGAGACATACGACTTTATAGACCAAGTGGCAAAGGCTTGGAATCTTAATATGGTCATCAGCCATCCATCAAAGACATTCTGGCAGTGCGTGGATCAATATGGCTTCCCACGTTTTAGGGCTACTGGCAAAAAAGCTGCAACGCCGAGGTGTTGCTATTGGCTTAAGGAAAAACCGCTATTGCAGGCGATACGGGCGAATGGATGGCTCGGTCAATTCGATGGCATAAGCGCCGTGGAGAGTCGCACTAGGATGTTTGCGGCCAGGCGGGATGGTCCATGCCATCATGTCAAGACATTCGGCATTTGCCGGATACGGCCGATTCTATGGTGGACTGAAGAGGAAGTCTGGGAGTTCACGAGAGCCAATAGTATTCCAGCCAACGCCCTATATGGCAAGGGGGCTCATAGGGTCGGCTGTATGCCATGCACGGGCTACATAGGTTGGGAAGGTCAGATGGCGAAGTTGAACCCAAGGCTATATCGGCTGGTCAAGCTCAGGAAGGATAAGCAATATAGCTTCCGATTATAAACGGAGCATAACAAGGGCGAAGGAGGTGAGGGTTGAAGATATTAGTGCAGTCTCTGGATCAAGATAAGCAGGAGCATCCGGAGTGGTTTGAGGATATGACTTTCCCGGATTTACCAACCGCTATGCCTGACATTCAGAGGCGAATAGCCCTGGGAGGGGAAGCTATCCTGATTAAAGTAGTGGGTGCCGCTAGTCACTCCTGGGAATGAAATGCAGGACGAAAGTATA
>JAUWZB010000104.1 GCA_030615555.1 Dehalococcoidales bacterium | reverse complement strand
GCATCTATATAAGTGGCTGGGGCGGGGTGCGGATCGAGGATATGGTGGTTTTGGAGAAGGGGAGAGTAAGGGTGCTCTCCGAAGCCAAGAAGATAGACTGATGCCACGATAGCCTTCAAGCATCACGACAATTTTAGGACTGATTCGAAAAGGGCGAAAAACGAAAAAATGATTAGCACGGGCGAGCTTAAGAAGGGGATCACCATCGAGCTGGAGGGGACGCTTTACCAAATCCTTGACTGGCAGCATATCAAGATGGGGCGGGGCAGTGCCCAGGTCAGGCTGAAGCTTCGCGATATCCGTGGAGGACACACCATCGAGCGTACCTTCCAGGCAGGCGAGAAATTCCCCCGAGCGAGGTTAGACCGCCGCGCGGTGCAATTCCTTTACAGCGATGGCGACCTTTATTACTTCATGGATGCGGAAAGCTTCGAGCAGACCATGCTCAGTCATGAGCAGCTCGGCAACGCCATTAACTATCTCAAGGAAGGGATCTCCCTGGACATACTCACTTATAAGGATGAGCCGATAAGCGTGGAGCTTCCCAACTCGGTGGCGCTCGAGGTTGTGGAAACCGGCCCCGGATTTAAGGGAGATACAGCGACAGCGGGGAACAAGCCAGCCAAGCTGGAAACGGGCATCACCATCCAGGTCCCCCTTTTCGTAAATAATGGCGATATCGTTCGTGTTGATACTCGCACTGGCGAATACCTTGAAAGGGCAAGCTAGATGAAGATCTATTCCGTGGCTGAGGTAACGGGCTATCTTAGGGAGCTCCTGGAGGCCGATAGCCTGCTTACCGACCTCTGGGTCAGCGGCGAGGTCTCCAACCTGTCGGAGTCGGCGGCGGGACACCTCTATTTCACCCTTAAGGAGGAGGCCAGCCAGTTGAGATGTGTGCTATTTCACCGTGCCCGGCTGGCTCTCACCTTAGAAAATGGGATGGCAGTGGTCGCGCATGGGCGCATCTCCATCTATGAAGTCTCAGGCACCCTCCAGTTCTATGTTGACCTGGTGCAACCTGAAGGGATGGGCATCCTTCACCTTGAGTTTGAGCGCCTCAAGGCAAAACTAGCGGAGGAGGGGCTCTTTGAGCCGGCGCGCAAGAGAGCGCTGCCCCCCTTTCCCCAACGCATCGGCGTGGTCACCTCGCCTGATAGCGCTGTCCTGCATGATATCATCAATATAATAAGCAGACGCTACCCCCTGGTGGAGCTGGTCCTTTCTCCAACCCCGGTGCAGGGCGATGGTGCCACACTAGGCATCGTTCAAGCCTTTGACGCCCTTAACGATACCGAGGGCATCGACCTGGTAATCCTGGCACGCGGCGGTGGCTCCCTTGAGGAGCTGCAGGCTTTCAATGAGGAAAAGGTGGCACGTGCCATCTATGCCAGCAGGGCACCAGTGATCAGCGGGGTGGGCCATGACACCGACTTCACCATCGCCGATTTTGTCGCCGACAAGCGCGCGCCCACACCATCGGCAGCAGCGGAGCTTGCCGTGCCCCACCGCGTTGAACTGGAAGGTCGCCTCCAATCCCATAGCAGGGCACTGGTGGCGGCCCTTTCAAGGGAGTTTGAGCGATATCGCCAGCGCATCGACGAGCTCACCAGGGTGACGACAATGCACCTCGGGAACCTCCTCACTATCAGCCGGGAGAAACTCCGTGGTCGAGAGCTAAAGCTTGGCTCGCTGAGTCCGCTCGCTACCCTGGGGCGCGGCTATGCGCTGGTGCAGCATTCCGCCACCGGTGAGGTTATCTCCCATATCAACCAGGTTCACCGTGGCGATGCCATCGAGGTCAAAGTGAGCGATGGCCAGTTTAAGAGCAGGGTCACCGGATTGAAGAAAGGGCTCCAGGCATGGATGAACAGCTTTCCTTCGAAGAAGCGCTAACCAGACTGGAGAGGATAACTCAAACCCTGGAGGAGGGTGGGCTGAAGTTGGAGGAGGCGATCGCCCTCTTCGAGGAGGGAATGAAGCTTGCCAAGATATGCAATGAGCGGCTGAACGCTGCCGAGCTTAAGATCAGCCAGCTTCAAACTCCCTTTGAGCAAGGGCTAGAAAGCAAGGACGAACCCCCTTGATAAGAGCCGATCTTCACATCCACACCGCTTACTCCGATGACTCCAAGACGCCGCTGGAGCGGATCATTGCCCGCTGCCTCGAGGTGGGGATCAACTGCATCGCCATAACCGACCATAATACCATAGCCGGCGCCGTGGAGATGAAACGGATCGCCCCATTCCAGGTGATCGTGGGCGACGAGATTCAAACCAGTACTGGAGAGGTCATCGGATACTTCTTAGCAGAGGAGATCCCTAAGGGGCTTTCCGCCGAGGAGACGGCACGCCTGATCAAGGAACAAGGTGGGCTGGTATGCATCCCCCACCCTTTCGATCATGTGCGGCTATCCACCATTCGTCATCAAAGCCTGGAGACACTCTTGCCATATATTGACATAATTGAGGTATTCAACTCACGCCTTCTGCTGCGCCGCCACAATATTAAGGCACAGCGCTTCGCCCAAGCCCACGGGCTTCTCGCCAGTGCTGGCAGCGACGCGCATACGCCTGGTGAAATCGGCAACGCCTACGTGGAGATACCCGATTTCAACGACAAGGACCAGTTCCTTACCGCTCTGGCGCAGGGAAGGGTCTTCGGGCGAAGGTCTGCCCCCTGGGTTCACCTACGGAGCACTCGGGTCAAGCTGGAGAGGGCGCTAAAAGGGCAATAGACCAAAGGTCGAAAAAGGCGAAATGGGCAAATATCGCATTGGGTGGTTCTCCACGGGGCGGGATGAGGCCGCTCGTGATCTTCTTCAGGCAGTATGGCGTAGCATAGAGGAAGGCGAAATAAAGGCCGAGATCTGCTTCGTCTTCAGCAATCGAGAACCTGGGGAGGCCACAGAAAGCGACTCCTTTTTCAAGCTGGTCCATAGCTACCAGATACCGCTCATCTGCTCATCGTCGCGAGGGTTTACGGAAAGTTGCGGCACGGAGTGGCGAACAGAGTTCGAAAAAGAGGCGATGAGGAGGCTTGAGGAGTTTCGCCCCGACCTTTGTGTGCTCGCCGGCTACATGCTCATCGTGGGCGAGGAGATGTGCAAACGCTATCCTATGATAAACCTTCACCCCGCTATCCCTGGCGGCCCCAGGGGGACATGGCAGGAGGTGATCTGGCAGCTCATGGAAAGCAAGGCAAAAGAAAGTGGCGCGATGATGCACCTGGTCACCCCCCAGCTTGACGAGGGCCCTCCGGTGACCTATGGCATTTTTTCGCTCAGGGGTGAGCCCTTCGATAGATACTGGGATGAGATAAAGGGGCGCTCTATAGCAGAGGTAAAAAGCCAAGAGGGCGAAGGAAACGCCCTTTTCCGAGAGATCCGAAGGCACGGCCTGGTACGCGAGTTCCCGCTGATCATTGCCACC
>JAUWZB010000031.1 GCA_030615555.1 Dehalococcoidales bacterium | reverse complement strand
AAATCGGCCTCATATACCAGGTGGGTGCCGCCCTGGAGGTCCAGCCCCAGCGACATTCCTTCACGCCCCCAGATCCTGTCTATTGCCAGCACCGATGCGGCGAAGACAACCAGCAGGGCGATGCCCACCAGCGTTAGAGTGTGCCTTCTTCCCATTTTCCCTTCGACTTTATTATGTCAACTTTGCTTCGTAATTAGCTTTTGGACGAAAAGGAGCGCCTCCTCCTTGGTAGCGACCTCCCCGGCGGCCTGCGCCTCGCGCACTGCCTCCAGAATCTTGCCAATGTTTGGCCCGGGACTCATCCCAAAGATATCGATCAGGTCGTGCCCGCTGATCAGCTTTGGCGGTGAAACGATGCTCTCCTCCCTGAAGCGCTCCTCAAGGACATAGGCCATACCCTGGGCGTGCCCGCGCCACTCTTCAAGCTCTAGATTGGGGCCCTGTGTTGCCAGATGATCGGCGAGATTGAGGAAGATGGTATCGATGCCCACATCGCCAGTGTCCCTGAAGTAGCGGTAGATGGCGCGCTGGGTAGGGAGTTCCTCCTCGCCAGCCAGTTGCCCCGGGCGCAGATGATGCTCGATCATTTTTTGCACCATTTCTTTCTCCCGAACGCTGAACCTTAATCGCTCCAAAATGCCTTGGGCAATAGTTGCCCCCTCCTTGGCATGCCCAAAGAAGCGTATCCTGCCCGTTTCCTCGATGGTTCTGGCCTGGGGCTTGGCAATATCGTGGAGTAGCCCGGCGAGCTTGAGCAGGGTCTTCCTCTTGTGGCCGCTAGCCACCTCCTCATCGAAATGCCCTTCCAGCGCCAGTGACCAGGGGGCAAAGGCCAGGATTTCATCGCTAAAGTATGCCGAGCCCTCGATCCGCAGCAGGAATTCGATAGCGGCAACCGTCTCTATAGAATGCTCGAACACGTCCCAAAAGTGTTCTTTAGGTTGCTCCGCCCCCTTGGTGGGGGAAAGCTCAGGGAGGATCGCTAGAAGCAAGCCAAGCTCATCGAGCAAGCGAAGCCACTTGGTTGCCTTTGGGGCGGCAAGCAGGCGGCAGAATTCATCGCGCACCCTTTCCGCGGCAACCTGCGTAATAAGCTGGTGATGACGCTCAATTTGTGTCCTGGTTTCGTCATCGAGCGAAAAGCCAAATTCAGCGGCGAGGCGCGGGGCGCGCAGGAGGCGCGCCGGGTCTCGCCGGAAAGCCTCCTCGCTGATGGCGCGCACCACCCCGGTCTCCAGGTCTCGCTGCCCCCCGAAGGGATCGATGAGGGGAGCGCTGGGGTTCGCTATTTCCCTCAGATTTATCGCAATGGCGTCTATCGTGAAGTCCCGCTGTGCCAGGTCTTCCTCGATGCTACCGTGCATGGTGGCGAGATCGAGATGAAGTGGCCTCTTTTGCTCTCCCCACACTCCCCACCTCTCCCCGGAGAGCACCACCCTGGCTATTTCGTTTGCCTGATCCAGGAGCACAAATTTACCCCCGAGGGCGTTGGCGACATTGCGGGCCAGCTCCATAGCCTTTGCCCCGATGACAATATCGACATCGCCGCTGGCGCGCCCCATCAGGGCATCGCGTGCAAAGCCACCGGTGAGGTAGCCCTCGATCGAGCGTTGAGCGAGAAGCTCCTGCACCCTGACTAAGACTTTCACAACCTCCTTTTGTGCCCTAAATTTCATCCTTATCCTTATCTGAAGCAAGCCCTTGGGCAAAAGCACTTCGCAAAGCTCGAAAAAGCGGGGCTTTCCTTTTAAGAAGGCCCCCGGTTCTAAAACGCGCTTCGTAAAGTTCAAAAACTATATTTCAGGTGTTTCCGTATCCGGCGCTACCTGGGAAAGGTTATCGATACTCTCCAGATGTTCAATATACGTAATGCCATTCAGGTGGTCGATCTCGTGCTCCAGGACCTGGGCGAGGAGTCCCTCCCCTTTGATGCGAATCTCCCTCCCGCGGCGGTCGAGCCCCTTAGCCGTGACCTTTTCCGAACGCTTGATCTCCCCCCGATAACCGGGGATGCTGAGGCACCCCTCCTCAACCTGACGCTCCCCGGACCGCTTCACAATCTCAGGATTCACCAGAACCAGGATCTCCTCGCCAGGTAGCTCGATTACCACCACCCTCAGAGGGGTCCCAACCTGAGGTGCCGCCAGCCCCACACCCCCGACCTCATGCATCGTCTCCACCATGTCATCGATGAGCCGCGCTATCGCCCCATCGATATGCTTAACCCGTTTCGATTTTTGACGAAGCACCGGGTCGGGGTAAACGCGAATTTCTGCCATCAGGTCACCTAATTAGTTGCCATATTATAGCGGAGCAGGCGCTCACCTGTCAAAGCAGGCTCACGGGGTCGATATCGACGACCCATCCCTGGGGGATAGGGACCTCACCCAGCAGGCGCACCGGGTCATCGCCGCGCAGAATGATCTGCCACCGGTACCGGCCGCGAACCCGTGGGATGAAGGCCGGGGAAGGCCCAATGAGGGTGATATCCATGCCCCAGGAGTCCCGTTCCTCTTTGAGGACTCGGTGCATTCCCTGGGCCTCTCTCTGGCAAAGGGCGTTATTGGGGTTAGTGTAGAGGAGGCGCGCCAATCGGCTAAACGGGGGGTTTTGGTACTGGCGGCGGAGGGAGATCTCCTGTTCATAAAAAGAGATGTAGTCATGTTTTGCGGCGCAACCAATGGTATAGTGTTCTGGGGTGTAGCTCTGCACGATGACCTGCCCCGCCAGCGGGCCGCGCCCCGCCCTGCCCGCCACCTGGCTCAGGACCTGGAAGGTGCGCTCGCAGGCGCGAAAATCGGGAAGATGAAGGCTCACATCGGCATTGATCACCCCCACCAGGGTAACCAGGGGGAGGTCCAGCCCCTTGGCGATCATTTGAGTGCCAATGAGGACATCTGCCTCATGGGCCAGGAACCTGTCCAGGATCTCCTCGTGGGAATACTTCCCCCTGGTGACATCACGATCCCAGCGCAGGAGATTCGCCTTGGGGAAGGCATGGCCGATCTCCTCCTCTACCTTCTGGGTGCCGATGCCCAGAAACTTGATCCGCTTGCTGCCACACTGGGAGCAAATACGGGGCATCGCCATGCGATAATTGCACTGGTGGCAGACCAGGTCCTCCCTCGCCGAGTGATATGTTAGGGATACATCGCATCTTTTGCAGCGCAGCACATAGCCACAGTCGCGACACTGTACAAAGGTGGCGCTTCCCCGCCGATTGAGGAAAAGGATCACCTGCTCCCTGGCTGCCAGAGCCTGCTTTATCCCTTCGGCAAGCGACCTGCTGAAGATGCTCCGATTTCCCCCCTTCAGCTCATCGCGCAGATCGACCACCGCCACCTTTTTTTCACCCGTAGCGATTCGCTCAGGTAGCTCCAATAGTCGATAATCGCCTCTTTGGCTCCGATAGTAGCTTTGGACGTCCGGCGTGGCACTGCCCAGGATGACCACCGCGCCGGTGAGCTCCGCCAGCTTGATGGCGACATCGCGCGCATGGTAGCGGGGCGATTGCTCATGCTGCTTATAGGTCCACTCATGCTCCTCATCGATGACGATGAGCCCCAGGTCAGGCTGGGGGGCGAAGATCGCCCCTCGTGAGCCGATGACCACATCGAAGGAGCCCTCCTTAATTCGCCACCAC
Source organism: Dehalococcoidales bacterium (assembly GCA_030615555.1). Classification (GTDB taxonomy): domain Bacteria; phylum Chloroflexota; class Dehalococcoidia; order E44-bin15; family E44-bin15; genus JAUWZB01. Next base: position 4,673 of record JAUWZB010000031.1, on the reverse strand, counting down.
TCATCGAACTGCTCCCCTGCCGAAAGCTTGCTATGGAGCACCGCAACCCTGCCCGGGAAGCGGGAGGCGAAGCGCGTGATGGTCTGCGGGGTGAGGGCGATCTCGGGGACCAGCACAATTGCCCGCTTGCCTATGGCGATGGCCTGCTCCAGGGCTCGCAGGTAGATCTCCGTCTTCCCACTCCCGGTGACCCCGTGAAGCAGGAAAACGGGCAGCTCAAGAGGCGAGGGTGTGGAGGGTGGGGAGAGCGAACGACCCCGAACCAGGGCTGCTTTGACCTCGCGCCAGGCAGCCTCCTGCGCTGGGGTAAGGGTAGGGGCAGGTGAGGGCGAGAAGGTGCGATGAGCCAGCGGGTCGCGATATACCTGAACCTGCTCGATAGTGACTAGGCCCTTTCTTCTCAGCGCTGCCGCCACCGCTGCGGTGGGGCCAAGGCGCTTTCTGGCTTCGGTGAGGGGGATGGGACCAGCTTCGAGAAGCTTTAGAAGCTCCGCTTGCTTGGGGGCCCCCCTTACTTTAAGGAGACGCGCTAGCTCTTGCGCTGCCGTTGCTTCAACGGTAAGGCGGAGATAAGGTACCGTCTTTGGCCCCACCCTGACCCGCTCCAGCTCGTAGGTTTTCTTGACCAGCCTTTTTCGCACCAGTTGCTCGATAATCACCCTCGCCTCTTTTTTGCCTAGAGCTTTCTCAACCTTTCTTACTTCAACCTTACCTTTCCTACCGATAAGATTCAGCAATGCCCTCTGGCGTGGGTTAAGTGAGGAGATAGTGCTCTCAGGGGGATGGGGAACCAGTGCAAGAAAGGTGAGCACCCGGCGCGCAAAGCCGGGGGGCATCATCAGAGCGGCGGCGTCGAAAAGGGGCGCAAGATAGTGTGCGCTGATCCAGCGGGCCAATTCCACCTGAGGTGGGGATAGTATGGGGCGAGGGTCGATAAGGCCGGCGACCTCCCTGGTATCCTCCACCGAGGGATATTCTGTTAACTCAATGACCACGCCCTGCAACAGTCTGGGTCCAAAGGGGACCCAGACTGCATGACCTACCATTATATCGGGGGGCACAGCGTAGCAGAAGGTTCGCCGCTGTGCCCCCGGAGAATTCACCGCAACCTCAGCGTAATTCATGCTCTTTTATAGCACCGTCCCCCCTTTTGCCCTATCTCCCCGCGCGCTCTCCCTTCGGCCTTTTCTCCTTTATGCGCGCCTTCTTGGCGGTGAGCCCGCGCAGGTAGTAGAGATTGGCACGGCGCACCTGGCCGTGTCTTAGCACCTCTACCTTTTCTATGGAAGGGGAGTGAAAGAAAAAGGTTCGTTCCACGCCAACCCCGTGGGCAATACGCCTCACCGTGAAGTTAGCATTGGCGCTGCCCTTTCTCACCCTGATCACCACCCCCTGGGACACCTGGGTACGCTCCCGCTCCCCCTCCACCACCTTGATGCTCACCTTCACTGTATCGCCAGGGCTGATCACAGGGATATTGGGATTCGGCACAACGGGAATCAGCGTATCGAGGTTCATTTAATCTTCCCCTCTTCTCATCCCCTCTAAAAGCATTCTCTCTTCATCACTCAGCGTTGCCCGCTCCAGAAGGTCGGGGCGCCGTTTAATGGTGCGCAGGAGCGATTGCTCCCTTCGCCACCTGGCGATTGCGGCGTGATTTCCCGAAAGCAAAACCTCGGGCACCTCCCACCCGCGAAAGGACTGGGGGCGAGTGTACTGGGAATACTCCAGAAGCCCGCTTGAGTGGGAGTCCTCCCCCGCCGATTCCTCTGACCCCAGGGCGCCGGGCATTTGCCTCACCAGGGCATCAACGACCACCATGGCGGCAAGCTCCCCACCGCTCAACACATAGTCCCCGATGCTGATCTCGTCCGTGACCAGGTGCTCCCGCACCCGTTCATCCACCCCCTCGTAGTGTCCACAGATGAGAATCAACTCCTCATATTTAGCAAGCTCCTCAGTAGCCCGCTGGTTGAAAAGCCGACCCTGCGGGGTGAGCAGGATCACCGGGAGCTCCGCTTCCCCTTTTTCGCTCTCCCCGCACTCGCCCCTTATCGCCGCCACCGCGGCGAAGAGGGGCTCTGGCTTCAACACCATCCCAGGGCCGCCACCGTAGGGATAATCATCGACCACATGATGCCTATCTGAGGTATAGTCTCGAATATTATGAATCGCAATCTCCACCAGCCCTTGGTCGATGGCTCGCTTGATGATGCTCTCGCTGAAAGGACCGGTGAACATATTGGGGAAAAGGGTCAAGATGTGAATATGCATTTTCGCTCTCCCCGCACTCCACACCCTGTCGCCTTATGGGGCACTCCTGCGCCCCACTGGGTATTATTATGGGTTTGGTCTTTCTCGTTTGTCAATTTATAGACTTTCACCATTCTCCTCATCATATCTGGTGTTAGGGGATTCACTCCTCTTGCTTATGGTGATAGCCATATATAATGCAAAGCCCAGAATATTACAAACACGATAACAAGACTAAGGGCAATCCAGAAATATACCCAGTAATTCCTCTTCATCACTCCCCAGCCTCGCCCCTTAGCACCTCTATGGCATGTGGCAGCGCGGGCAAAACCGCCTCAAGGCACTCGCGCACCCCCCTGGGGCTGCCGGGGAGGTTAATGATCAAGCTCCCCCCCCGGATGCCCGCCACCGCGCGACTGAGCATCGACATGGGGGTCTTCTTCAGGCTCTCGGCCCTCATCGCCTCGGTGAACCCCGGCGCCATCCTATCCAGAACGGCAAGCGTCGCCTCCGGGGTGACATCGCGCGGCGAGAGCCCCGTACCCCCGGTGGTGAGGATGAGGTCGATCCCCTCCTTATCGGCCCACTCCACGAGCCTTTCGGAGATGAGCTCCCGCTCATCGGGGACAATATCATATTTTACCACGCGAGCATTGAGAGCGGCAAGGAGTTCTTTAATTGCCTTGCCGCTCTCATCCTCACGCTCGCCTCGCGAACACTTATCGCTGATGGTCAGTATACCTAGTGTAAACATCCATTATTAAGGCCTAGGCGAACTGGGATGCTGGCCTAGATTTTCGTGTTCCACGCCGGTCAGGTGGACCATTATCTCCTCGGGAGTTGTACCTGGATCTTCGATCGGGAATTCATATTCCACACAAACCTCCAAGGGTTCGTCGAAATACTCTTCGTAAACCATTTCTCCATCAAAGAGGATATGGATGTCGTAGACCATCCCTTCCCAACCACCGCCCGGCAAAAGGTGGACGCTTACCCAGATAACCCCGTCTTCCACCGTGTAGAGACTTGTTACAAAGGTAGCGACCTGTTTCGGACCTGGCGTTGGTGTGGGCGTTGGTGTCGGTGTTGCCTCAGGTGTTGCCTCAGGTGTTGCTTCAGGCGTAGGTTCAGTCGTAGGTTCAGGCGTAGGGTCAGGCGTTGGTGTTGGCGAGGGTGGTGGAGTCGTTGGCGTTGGTGTTGGCGTTGGGGTAGCAGTAGGCGTTGGCGTTGCAGTTGGAGTGGGAGTTGGCTCGGCCACTGGTGACACCGCCACTGCGTAATCGATCTCGGTGTGGACCGGAAGGTCTGGCATGTAAGTTCCCTTGTAATCCAGCAGATCGAGGGCCCAGTTCTGGTCTAAGAAGTTGCTGATGTCAGTATTCCAGTTGGCATAGTCTGGAAGGGACCAGTTGCCGCCGGGGCTTTCGGAGGGGTGGACCTCATAGATATCGTGGGAGATATACTGGGTATCGTTATGCACCGATGAGTCATGAGGGTAGCCGTGAGGCGCTGGCAGTACCCTGCCCGGTCCTCCGGCCTCAGCGTTATCCCAATAGGGATCGCTGATGCCTAAGCGCTGATGCCAATTCTGGTAAGCCTCAGAACTCACCCCAGCTACGGTAACATAGTGGCCCCCGACGCGCACCCACTCCCCTTCTTGCAACTGCCAGAAGCCCAGGAGCAGGATCACATCCTCGCACCTTTCCACCTCCTCCTCGATCCACTCGAATTCCGGGCTCTTTACAGTGACCTCATAGAAGTCGTTCTGCAGGCCCTTGTCGATGAGGTACTGGTCGATGGCATCCTCCATATCTTCGACAAAGGTGCCGAACCACTGTCCACCCGAGGCCTGGCCATCGGTATCCATGCGCATGGCGAGGTCTCCAACCAGCGAGACCACGTTACTGGGGTCATGGTCGTCCCACTGTCCCGGGCTATAGGACTGGACTAGTGGGTAGCTATCATTGATGGCAGGTGGAGCGACGGGGTTAGGCTCGAACTTAGAATCGAACCACCATAGGGAGTTGGCGAGGGCTACCGGCCCGCAGTAGGACCAGTTCCCCCGAGCATCCTGCCACTGATCCTGCTTCTGGTCGAGATCGGGCATCCCGCTTGGGGCGTAGTCGATGAAATCCCCGTCCTTCCAATACCACCCCGGGGTAGGCTCAGGGCCACAGGCACTGAATACCATGCCCACCAAAAGTAGTGTCACCAATAAGCCGAGAAGTTTACGAGTTTTCATTCCTCCCCCTTTCTTGATAGCTGGCTGTCTTAGCCGGCTATAGGTAAAAGTTTTCGGTATCATACCACAGAAAAACTTTTTTGTAAACAAATTTTAAGAATTCATAGAAAAGGTATTGACAAAATGTGAAAAAATGTGGTATATTGTGGATTAAAATGGAGAATAGTGGACTTTTAGT
>JAUWZB010000062.1 GCA_030615555.1 Dehalococcoidales bacterium | reverse complement strand
AAGCCATGCCCGGGATGGGGGTGACTGGAGGTAACGATATTTGCCCTGGGCTTTCCCAGGGAGTAGCCGATGCTCTCATCATAGGGGTCGGTAAGCAGGGTGGCCTCCTTCCCCTTGATCCTGAAGCAAGAATGGCCCAGCCAGGTGATTTCGATTACCCTTACCCCCTCTATTCAGGAGGATGTTTACAGAGCGACAGCGAAGGGATTACTTCGGCGCTAACGCTCCTCGCAATGACATTTTATAGTATTTCCCTCTCCCTTGAGGGGAGAGGGCTAGAGTGAGGGTGAAACTCCCCCCTCCCACTAACTCCCTCCCGCCAGGGGAGGGAGAGCTTGCGAAAGGCTATCTGCCAAGCCTGTTCACCAAAGCCCACCCCGAGGGCAAGGCCACTGCTGCCAAAACGAGCTTGAGCGCATCCCCCGGGATGAAGGGGTAGAGCCCCGCGGCGAGCACCGAGCTTTCGGGGGCAAAGCGAGCGAGCCAGAAAGCGAGCCAGGGCAGGCCGAAGGCATAGATCACGACGCTGCCGAGGAGCATCGCTAAGGCGGTGGTCCAGATGCGGCGGTCCCATCCGCGCTCCGCGAGGAAGCCCACCACGAAGGCAGCGGCCACAAACCCTACGAGGTAGCCACCGGTGGGGCCCAGGAGCACGGCGGGGCCTCCGTGCCATCCAGCAAATATAGGAGCACCCATGGCTCCCACTCCCAGGTAGGTAAGCTGGCTCAGCGCGCCACGCTTACTCCCCAAGAGTGCCCCGGCAAGCAGCACGGCAAAGGTCTGCCCCGTAATGGGGACAGGGCCAACGTAGAAGGCAACCTGGGCACTGAGCGCGGTGACGGCGCTGAAACCCAAAACTAGAGCGATATCGCGAGTAATGCTTGCCCTGCGGGAATAAAAACCATCGAAAACGGTTAGCGCCATTGGGCGTATCTGGCTACTCACACTCTCTCCTTTCATTTGTCATTGCGAGCGCAGCAAAGCAATCTCTAAGATTCTTCATATAAATCCCGCCATTCCTTACTCGTACCAGGGTTTCCCTTTTTTCAAGCCTTTGGCTGCCACCGCAGTACCACAGCGGCCCAGGATAGGCCGGCACCAAAGGCCACCAGAACCACCAGGTCTCCCTCTTTGAGCCTTCGCTGCTCCACCGCTTCGCAAAGGGCGACGGCAGGCGATGCCGCGGAGAGGTTGCCATAGCGATCGAGATTGATGAAAACCTTCTCGCTGGGAATATCCAGTGACTTTATCGCTGCCTGGGTGATGCGGGCGTTTGCCTGATGGGGGATGAAGAGGCCGATGTCCGATATATTGAGGCCGGCGGCACCAATCACCTGCCTGGAGGCTTCAGCCAGAGCATTAACCGCAAACCTGAAGACCTCCCTCCCATCCATGCTCAAATAGTAATGCCCGTCCCGGGATGTATCGGACAGCTTGCCACAAGGGCCGGGCACATAGAGGAGATCGGCACCTGAGCCGTCATTGCCCAGCACAAAGCTGAGCATATCTGTGGCGTGCTCGTTAGCTTGCACCACCACCGCCCCGGCGCCATCCCCAAAAAGCACGCAGGTGGAGCGATCCTGCCAGTTAACCACTCGGGTTAGCGCTTCGCTGGCCACCACCAAGATATTCTTGTAGGCCCCGGTGGCAATGAACTGATAGGCAGTGACCAGCGCGTAGATAAAGCCGCTGCACCCGCTCATGGCGTCGAAGGCAGCGGCCTTAGGGGCACCCAGAGCATGTTGCACCATAGCAGCGGAGGCCGGGGTGATCCGATCCGGGCTGTTGGTAGCTAAAATTACCATGTCGAGGAGGCTTGGCGAAAGCCCGGCAACCTCAAGGGCCTCCCGCCCTGCCGCCACTGCCATGGTCGAGGTCGCTTCGTCATCACCGACGATGCGCCGTTCCCTGATCCCGGTGCGGGTCACGATCCACTCATCCGAGGTGTCCACCATCTTCTCTATGTCGCTGTTGGTGAGCACCCGCTGCGGCAGATACTTCCCACACCCTGTGATCCGCGCGTGCACTATTTAATCCCTTTTTCGCCCTATACAAGCCTTTACGAGAGAAAATCGAGTTTTTTCAAACTCGCCCCAATTTCTTTTGCAACCGTAAAGTTCGAAATAAAACTTATGTGAGTATACCAAAATGACGCTAAGGAGTCAAGCTCTTGTCCTCGTCCAGTACATTAGTGACACATCACTTCCTCACCCGGGATTGCTTTGGCACTTCGTGCCTCGCAATGACAAATGAAGCGAAATCCACGATCCCAAGTGTCACCATCGATATCAACGAAAAAGCGCTCCTAGACCTCGCGGAACTCGCCCTCCACAGTTCCCTCATCGGGTGGCTTTTCTCCGGGTGGCTCCTCGCCAGGAGGCGCTTCAGCGCCGGGGGGCGGCCCCGCCTGATAAACGGCGGCACCCACCTGCTGTAATGCCCCGGATAGCTCCTGCATGGTGCGCCGTACCTCATCGATATCGCTCCTTTGAAGTGCGGAGCGCACCTTGGCGATCCTCTCCTCAGTCTGCTGCTTGAGATCCGCGGGCACCTTATCCCCTTGCTCCCGGAGCGTCTTTTCCGCGGTATAGGCTAGAGTATCGGCGGCGTTTCTTGTCTCCACCTCCTCGCGGCGTTTGGCGTCCTCCGCCACATAGGTCTCCGCCTCCCGCTGCATTCGCTCCACCTCCTCCTTGGAGAGCCCGCTGGAGGCGGTGATTACGATCTTCTGCTCCTTGCCCGTCCCTTTATCCTGGGCCTTGACGCTTACAATACCATTGGCATCGATGTCAAAGGTAACCTCGATTTGAGGCATGCCCCTGGGAGCAGGAATAATGCCATCGAGCATAAACCGCCCCAGCGTCTTATTGTCGGCAGCCATGCTGCGCTCCCCCTGGAGCACATGGATTTCCACGCTGGGCTGGTTATCGGCTGCGGTGCTGAAAATCTGGCTCTTTGCGGTGGGAATGGTGGTATTTCGGGTGATGAGCGAGGTCAACACCCCACCAAGGGTCTCGATGCCCAGGGTGAGCGGGGTGACATCAAGCAAGAGCACGTCGCTAACCTCCCCCTTGAGCACCCCTGCCTGAATTGCCGCCCCAACGGCCACCACCTCATCGGGGTTAACCCCTTTACTGGGCTCCCTTCCGAAGAACTGCTTCACCTTCTCCTGAACCAATGGCATGCGCGTCTGCCCGCCAACCAGGACAACCTCATCGATCTGAGCAGGGGTCATACCGGCGTCGGTGAGCGCCTGCTGACAGGGACCAATGGTCTGCTCCACAAGGTCGCCCACCAGCTGCTCCAGCTTAGCCCGGGTAAGGGTGATATTGAGATGCTTGGGGCCACTAGCGTCTGCAGTGATAAAGGGAAGGTTGACCTCCGTCTGAAGCACCGTGGAGAGCTCACACTTCGCCTTCTCCGCCGCTTCCTTGAGTCGTTGCAGCGCCATGCGATCCTGCCTCAGGTCAATCCCCTGGTCCCTCTTGAACTCATCGCACAGCCAGTTGGTGACCCGCTGGTCGAAGTCATCGCCGCCAAGATGGGTGTCTCCATTGGTCGACTTCACCTGAAAGGTACCCCCGCCCAGCTCCAGAATGGAAATATCGAAAGTGCCACCGCCCAGGTCGTAGACAGCAATGGTCTGGTCCTTTTTCTTATCCAGACCGTAGGCTAATGAGGCCGCAGTGGGCTCGTTGATGATCCTGAGAACCTCAAGCCCAGCGATCTTGCCCGCGTCCTTGGTTGCCTGGCGCTGGCTATCGTTAAAATAGGCGGGTACAGTGATCACCGCTTCGCTGATCTTGTCCCCAAGGTAGGCCTCGGTGTCCATCTTTATCTTCTGTAAGATCATTGCCGAGATCTCCGCTGGGCTATACTCCTTGTCTCCCATGACCACCCAGGCATCGCCATTGGCGGCTTCGGTTATCTTATAGGGCAAAAGCTTTTTGTCATACTCCACCGATTGCTCTTTGAACTTCCTCCCCATGAGGCGCTTGATGCTGAAAATGGTATTATCAGGGTTAGTGGTTGCCTGTCGCTTCGCTACCTGCCCAGCCAACCGCTCCCCGGTCTTACTTACTGCCACCGTCGATGGTGTGATACGACCCCCTTCGGCATTGGGGATCACCGTGGGTTCCCCAGCCTCCATCACCGCAGCACAGCTGAAAGTTGTACCTAAATCGATACCTATTACCTTTCCCATCTTTATCCTCCCTATTGGCTCATTGCCCCTCTTCCGCTGTTGCTTCCTCTTCCCCTTCTTCTTTCTTGCCCACCTTCACCATGGTGGGGCGCAGCACCCGGTCATGAAGCTTATAGCCCTTTTGCAGCTCCTCGATCACCTTCCCTTCCTCCCCCTCACCATGGAGCACCGCCTCATGAAGGTTGGGGTCAAAGGGCTCGCCAAGGGCCTTGATCTCACTAAGCCCGTGCCCCTCCAGGATCGCTTGAAGCTTGCGATAAATAAGCGCGATGCCATCGACCCAGGTGAGCCCGGCAAGCTTCCCCGAGACGTTCTCCAGGGCCCGCTCCAGGTCATCGAGCACGGGAAGCAGGTTTAGCATAAGTGTGGCAGTGGCAAGCTTGACTGTCTCGTTTCGCTCCTGCTCAGTGCGTCTCTTGAAATTTATAAAGTCTGCCTGGGCCCGTTGCCAACTGGCAAGGTAGTCCTCTGCCTTGGCCTTCTCCTCAGCAAGCGCCTTTTTCAGCGATGCCACATCCTCTTCTCGCTCGCCCCCCCCTTCTCCTTCCGTCACCGGGGGCACTTCCTCAGCGCTAAGATCTTTCTCATCCATGATAATACCCCTTTACAAGCGACGCAATCCTTCAGTATAGACCGAAGTTCCCTCTCCCTTGAAGGGAGAGGGCTAGGGTGAAACTCCCCCTCCCGCTAACTCCCTCCCGCCAGGGGAGGAGAATTTGCGTCAAAAGGCTATTGCCTCCCCGGTCCACTATATAGCTCAGCGACGAGGTCGCTCATTAGCGAACCTATGTAGCGCACCGCAGAGATCGCCCTTCCATACGGCATTCGAGTAGGGCCAATCACGCCAAGGGCACCATTAATCTCGCCAGGGATGCCATACGGGGTGATCAACATACTGCACCCCTTCATAGCGTCCTCGCGATTCTCCGCCCCAATGACCACCTGAACACCACCATTAACGAGCATCTCAGGAAGCAGGGACCTGACCATATCCTTACTTTCCAGCACGTCCATAAGGCCCAGCATATTCTGGCCGCGAGCAAACTCCGGCTGGGTTAATATGTGGCGTAGCCCCTCAATGTAAGGCTCCTCATACCTCTGCTCATCCTCCCCCACCATGATCTGCACCAGGGCATTTTTAACCTGCTCTTTAATAGAGGTAAGCCCCACACTTTGGGCCAGGACCTGAGACCTGGTCAAACCCCGGAACAGGGCATTTAGTTCGTGGGAAATAGCGCTAAGCTCCCCCTGCGATATCGCCTCGTCAAAGGCTATTAGCTGCTGCTTGAGTTTCGCCTCTTGAAGGAGTAGGATGAGCAGCGCGAGGGACTCCTGAAGCGCCACCAGCTCCAGATGCTTGATTCGGGACTCCACTGCCTTAGGGAAGGTAACAATAGCTACATTATGAACCAT
>JAUWZB010000061.1 GCA_030615555.1 Dehalococcoidales bacterium | reverse complement strand
GCGGGGCATTTCCTCGATGAGCTGCTCCGCTCCATTGGGCTGAGGCGCGATGATGTGTACATCGCAAACGTGATCAAATGCCGCCCGCCCTCAAACCGCGACCCCCTGCCCTCCGAGACGATGGCTTGCCGAAAGTGGCTTGACCGCCAGATAGCGCTGATCAGGCCCAAGGTGGTCGTCACCCTGGGGCGCTACTCGCTGGCTCAGTTCTTCCCCGGCGATGCCATAGGAAAGGTCCACGGCAAAGCGCGAAAAAAGGACGGGGTAATCTACTTTGCCATGTATCACCCTGCCGCAGCGCTTCACCAGCAGAGCTTGCGCCAGGTTATCGCGGAGGATATGCTTAAGATCCCTCCCCTCCTGGCTCAAGAAGCGGAGGTCGTGGCAGAGGAGCACAAACCAAAGCAGTTATCCATGTTCTAGGGAGAGACGATGGCAAAGTTTTTCGAACTTTTCGAACTGGATGGTGCGGTTGCGAATTGTCGCAGCTATGTTCTAGGGAGACAGCATGGCAAAGGTTGAAAAGGGAAAGAAGACAGCGAAAGAGGGGCCTTCCCGCATCAGGCGCTTTTTATTCTCGCGCCCGGTGATGTTGGTGCTCCTTTTGATCGTTGCCCTGGCGCTGCTTTTTTACTTCCGTTCTCCGGTGATAACGGGGCTGAGCACCGCCTGGGAGGCCCTCCTTGGGGCGTTTGGGGCGGGGCTTATTCTGGTTGCCGTGGTGGTGGCGTTTTTGGGCTGGATGATATGGCGACGGCGAATCCCCATTTTCCTTCAAAGGTGGAACCGATGGCTGGGTGCCATCGCCTTCTCCCTCACCATTTTTGGGATCCTCGCCTTCTTTAGACCCCAGGGGGGTCTCCTTAGTGAGGTTACATGGGGAGGAAACTTGGGTAGGGCAATTATCGGCGCGGCTGATGCCCTCGGTGCCCTGAGGCTTGCTGGCATTGTTCTCGCTGGCACCTTTCTGGTGGCGCCGCGGGCAAGCTGGCGTCTTCTTTCGAGCTTTGCCTCCGCTCTAGCAAATCTATATCGAAACTATCCCCTTCATCGCCTCCTCTGGCTCTCTTTGGCTGGATTGGGGCATCTATATCAACGTCATCCCCTGCACCGCACCCTGATCACCCGGCTACGGCGCCCCGCCAGACCTGCCGCCGCGCCGGTGGCGAGGGTGGAGTATGAAGCCCCACAGGTGGTTGAGCCCGAGGCGACGTCGGGGGTGTTTGGTGAACCAGTGGAGGCCAAGATAGCCGAAGCCCTTCCTTCTGTAGTTGAGGAAAGGGGCGAAAAAGTTGAAAAATTTGCGGAAGCGGGTGGGAAATGGCAATTGCCCTCCCTCAGCCTCCTCGATCGAACCCCGGAGAGCCAGCCCGTTCCGGTGGACACGGAGCGGGGGTCACGACTCATTGAGGAGTCCCTGGCGAGCTACGGTGTTGAGGCCAGGGTGGTTCAGGTAAATGTCGGCCCTACCGTTACCCAGTATGGCGTTGAGCCCGGCTGGGATCGCAAATTTAAGGAGATAAAGGAAAAGGATAAGGATGGCAATATCAGTGTTCGTCTTGAGGAGGTCTCCAAGACCAGGGTCAAGGTAGAGCGCATCGCCTCCCTGGCCAACGACCTGGCATTAGCCCTCGCCGCCCCCTCGATAAAGATCGAGGCACCCGTGCCCGGGAAGGCGATGGTGGGGATCGAGGTGCCCAATTCGATAGCTGGTTTGGTCGGCCTGAGGAGCATTATCGAGAGCGCCCCCTTCTACAAACTCAGATCCAAGACCAGGCTTCCCCTGGCCCTGGGCAAGGGGGTCTCAGGGGAGAGCGTGGTCGCCGATCTCGCCAAGATGCCCCACCTCTTGATCGCCGGTGCCACCGGAAGTGGCAAGAGCGTGTGCATAAAATCGGTGATCGCCACCTTTCTGCTTTATGCCAGCCCGGATGAGATACGCCTCCTCCTCATCGATCCCAAGAGAGTGGAGCTGGTGGTGTTTAACAATGTGCCTCATCTGGTTTCCCCGGTGATCACGGACCGGGAGAAGGCAGTGGCGACATTGAAGTGGCTCAACCGTGAAATGGACCATCGCTACGACAGGCTGGCTGCGGTGGGGGCAAGAGACATTGAGGCCTACAATAAGAATCCCAGGGTCGAGAAGCCGCTCCCTTACCTTTTGCTCGTCATCGATGAGCTTGCTGACCTGATGGCTACCGCCCCCGATGAGGTGGAGCGCATCCTGTGCCGCTTAGCTCAGCTGGCGCGCGCCACAGGCATTCATCTCATCGTAGCCACCCAGCGACCCTCGGTGGATGTGGTTACCGGCCTGATCAAGGCCAACTTCCCGGCGCGTATCAGCTTCGCGGTGGCCTCCCAGGTGGACTCACGCACCATCCTTGACTCGGGCGGCGCCGAAAAGCTCTTGGGGCAGGGGGACATGCTCTTTCTACCCCCCGATGCCCCCAGACCGAAGCGCCTCCAGGGAAGCTTTGTTTCTGAGGCTGAGATCGAGAGGCTGGTAAGCTTCTGGATCAGCCAGTGCCCTCAGGAGGTCTATGTCCCGCAACTGGCCCAGGAACTGGCTCAAGCCTCCCTCGGTGACTCCCGAGAGGATCCCCTTTTGGAGAAGGCGAAGCGTCTCGCCCTGGAGCATCGCAGCCTTTCCACCTCTTTCCTGCAACGGCGATTGGGCATCGGCTATCCCAGGGCGGCACGGCTCATGGACCTCTTGGAGGCGCAGGGGGTGGTCGCCACTGGGGAGCCAGGGAAGTCTCGGGAGGTGCTGAGGGGGGATGGCGGAGGGGGGGTTGAGGTAGATTGATGAAGGGATTTTTTGAAAGGATTATCGGTCGGCGCAGGGAAATAGCGGGGAGGGAGAGTTTTGCTGAAATGGAGAATTGCCTCTACTGCGGCATGGACCTTTCCTCCGCCGAGCTTTTTGAGCGCTATCGCCTTTGTCCCGGGTGCCGATTTCATTATCTTCTCCCCGCCTACGAGCGGATAGGGCTTCTGGCAGATGGCGGCAGCTTCATAGAGATAAACCGCTCCCTGGCATCTCTTGACCCCCTTTCCTTCTCCGGGGAGGCCTCCTACAAGAAGCGCGTCTTCGATGCTCAGAAGAGGACTGGGCTCTCCGAGGCGGTGGTTACCGGCGTTTGCCAGATCGAGGGCACCCTTACGGTCATCGCGGTGCTGGACTTCGGCTTTTTGGGTGGGGGGATGGGTTGCGTTGTCGGGGAGAAGGTGGCCCTTGCCTTTGAGCATGCCCTCAAGAAGAGGCTTCCGCTGGTGGCGGTGGTCTCCAGTGGCGGGGCCCGCGTGCAGGAAGGGGTGCTCTCCCTGATGCAGATGGCAAAGACCGCGGCGGCAGCCAAGCAGCTTCATGCTGCCGGCCTTCCCTTCATCTCCGTGCTGACCAACCCCACTACGGGGGAGGTCTATTCCAGCTTTGCCAACCTCGCCGACATCATCATCGCTGAGCCCAATGCTCTTCTTGGCTTCGCCCCTTTGAGGTTGGTGGCGGAGACCGAGGGCAGAGCGCTTCCCCCAGATGCCCACACCGCTGAGTCCCACCTAAAGCATGGGATGATCGACTGTATTGTGGAGCGCACCAGTCTGCGTGAGCTCCTGGCTATTCTCCTCGACCTGCTCTCTTCCCAGTACCGCCTAACCCTGAGGAGGAGGTTCGGACCCTATCCGCCGATAGCGCCTCAACGGGAGTCGGCATGGCAGAGTGTTCAGTTAGCTCGCCACGCCGAGCGCCCCACCTCCCTGGACTACATTGGCAGGCTCACCTCAAGCTTTATCGAGCTTCACGGCGATCGTTGCTACGGTGACGATGACTCCGTGGTATGTGGCTTGGGGGATATCGGCGGGGTGGCGGTGGTGATCATCGCTCAGGAGCGGGGCCATGGTGAGGAGGGAAAGCGGGGGATGGCCTACCCTGAGGGTTTCCGCAAGGCGCAGCGGGCGATGAACCTGGCAGCAAAGTTTATGCTCCCCCTCATCACCTTTATTGATACCCCGGGGGCTTATCCCGGGCTGGAGGCTGAGGAAAGGGGGATAGGGAGCGCCATCGCCCAATGCCTGGCCCAGATGTCTGACCTGCCCACCCCGATAATCTCGGTGATTATTGGTGAGGGGGGCAGCGAGGGGGCACTGGCTTTCGGGGTTGCCGACCGCATCCTCATGCTGGAGAATGCCATTTTCTCGGTGATCCCTCCGGAGAGGGCTGCCATCTTGCTCTATCGCGACGCGAGTAGGGCGGAGGAGGTGGCCCCTGCCTTGAGGCTTACCGCTGAGGACTGTGCGAAGCTCGGCGTGGTGGATGTGCTGGTGCCTGAGCCTAAGGGTGGGGCCCATCTCGACCCCGATGAGGCAGCGCGCCAGCTCAAGAAGTTTCTCTTAAATGAGCTGGTTCAGGTGCAAGGGGTCTCTGCGGGCAGGCTGACCAAGGCCCGCTATGAGAAGTTTCGCGGGATGGGGCGCTACAGCTCTCGCATCAGCGTTGCCATCTCCAAGGAGCGGGCTCAAATTCAAGAGTTTATCTCCCAGAGACTGGAGGAATTTAAGGAGTATCTCCCTTCGAGGGTGGAGGAGGTCCCCCTGAAAGAGGAGGAGGAGCCATCAGAGGGGGACTGATACCTTCACCTACTTTGCCCTGCCCCTCAGGCGCTTGAGCACGGCATCCCGATACACCCTCGCCAGGCTCTTGCCGTGCTGAGGCACCCTTTCGCGCTTCCTCCTCAGGCGCTTCTCGCGCCGCTCCTGCTTCGTCTCCTCATCCATAGGCAAACTGAGCCTCGATCTGGGCTTTATATGCCATACCTTTGCTTGAGATATGTGCGCCAGCCCTTGAGGTCATCAGGCAAGCTCGCTTCTATGGTGCCAAGAAAATCCTGCACGGTAAAGGTGTGAAAGGTATCTGGGTTCCTCAGCAGGGTGTGCCATGCCTTTAGGGGATTACGCTCTCCACCGAAGGGGTGCGACATTCTCAGCAACTTATCATTGTCGGCGTGGTAGATAACCCCGAATGCAACCCTGTTAAAGCCGGACTTGTTATCCGATTGGATGCAATGCGCCAGGAGTTGATTGCGCATTAGCTGGTAGAAATCGAAGCGAAATGGGCAATAACTTTCGGTGGTGAGGGTTTCCCACAAAAAGGGGCTGTTTCCGGACAGGATTCTGTCCCAATAATTACGTCCCAGTCGGGCTCTATAGCATCCTGTTTGAGGAGAGGACACCACCCTCTTTGAGTGAAGGCAGCGCTCAGGATGGGGGTTGCCTTTTTTGCTACACTCACCGAAGTCAGGCTCGGTGAACTTGAACTCCAAGAGCAGCATGTTTTTCTTCTTTTCTTTATCTTCCCAGGTGATTGCTAGGTCGGAGCTTGTTCTATTTTGCCCACGCCCGCCATTTTCTTTGAAATAGTCTTTGCCTTTGGGGCCGATGTATTCGAAGTCGAGGTCAATCACCTTTTCCACATTGAAGTGACGCGAGAGCCAAACTTTAAGGACATCGAGGTGTTGCTTCAACGGGAAGAAGATGTTGACACACATAACCTGTGAGCTTAGCAAATTGTGCTTCTGGTCGTGCCAGGCGATATCTGATCGGGCGAAGTATTTGATTGCCTCGTAGGATATCTCCTGCCACAGGTTAAGCGACCAGGAATCCT
>JAUWZB010000157.1 GCA_030615555.1 Dehalococcoidales bacterium | reverse complement strand
CTGGAGAGATCGATTACATCAATGCCAATGGCACATCGACCCCCCTAAACGATAAGCATGAGACCATGGCAATAAAGACCGTCTTTGGAAAGGAAGCCTACCGAATTCCCATCAGTTCCACAAAGTCGATGGTGGGGCACCTGCTGGGCGCGGCGGGAGCCATTGAGGCGGCGATCTGTGTCCTCACGATCCAGCACGGGGTCATTCCGCCGACGATAAATCTCACCTCCCCCGACCCAGATTGCGACCTTGATTATGTGCCCAATATGGCTCGCCAGGTGGCGGTGAGTACGGCCTTATCCAATGTCTTTGGCTTTGGGGGGCACAACTCCACCCTAATCTTCCGAAGATACGGGGAGAAAGCATGAGCCATAGCCGCTGGCAAATGCCGCCTCGCTTCTCGGAAGCGCAGCTTTCCAGAATTTCTCGAAAAAGCCTTCCCCCCTTAATGGCTCAGCTCCTCTACAATCGGGGTATCACCGAGCCAGCACAAATTGAATCCTTTCTCGCCGCAGATGAGCGCCTCCTTAATGACCCTTTCCTGCTTCCTGATATGGATAAAGCGATAGCCAGGATCTACCACGCTTTGCTCTCCGGGGAGGCTATTGCTATATACGGGGACTTCGATGCCGACGGGGTCACGGCTACCACTCTCCTCCCTGAGGGACTCTCCTCCCTTGGTGGGCGGGCGGTTCCCTATATCCCCCACCGCACTGAGGAGGGCTATGGCCTTAACGATGCTGCCTTAGCGCGCTTATCGCAACAAGGGGTTAGTTTAGTGGTCACGGTGGATTGTGGCATCAGCGCCGCCCCTGAGGTGGCGGTGGCACAGCGGATGGGGCTTGACATTGTGATCACCGACCATCATGCGGTCCCTCCCCAAACGCCACCGGCCATCGCGGTGGTCGATCCGAAGCGAGCCGACTCCCGTTATCCCTTTCCGGAGCTCGCCGGCGTGGGCGTGGCCTTCAAACTCCTCCAGGCACTTTTTCGCTCTTTGGGCAAGGACAGCGATATGGCGGCCTATTTAGATCTGGTGGCTTTGGGAACGGTGGCTGACATGGTTTCCCTCCTCGGCGAGAACCGCTACCTGGTGAAGCGAGGACTCAAGGTGATACACGATACAAATCGATTGGGATTAAAGGAGCTGGCCAGGTGCGCTGGCATTCCCCTTTCGGGCATTGACCAGGGGGTCATCTCTTGGGTTTTGGCACCTCGCCTCAACGCAGCGGGGCGTCTGGATCACGCCAGCATGAGCTATGATCTACTATCGACCGACTCCTTGGAGGAAGCCCACAGGCTGGCGATTCTCCTGGATAGGAAAAATGTGGAGCGACAGAGGCTCAGCGAGGTGGTGCTCGCTAAGGCGAGGGAAAAGCTAATTGTTATGGGCACCGATTCTCCATTTCTCATGGTTGGCGGCGAGGACTTCCCTAGCGGTGTGCTGGGGGTGGTTGCTGGTAGGCTGGTGGAGGAGTTCTACCGCCCTGTGGTTGTCTTCGAGCGGGGCAAGGAAGAGTGCCGGGGGAGCGCCCGTAGCATCCCAGATTTCAATATCATCGCTACCCTGGGCGATTGCAGCGACCTCCTC
>JAUWZB010000038.1 GCA_030615555.1 Dehalococcoidales bacterium | reverse complement strand
GCAACCAGCGGTGTGGCGATGTATATGGCTACGGATAGCGCTATCGTCTCCCAGGGCACCGTTATCCCCGAGAGCCCCAGCAGAAACATCGCCAGCGGCGCATAAAGGACCACCATCGCCAGCGAGTTTATCGCCGTCATTACCAGGGTGTGCCCCATGTTGCCCCGCGCCAGATAGCTCCACATTAAAACCATGGCGGTACATGGAGCCACCCCCAGGAGGATTAAGCCCGCCCGATACTCCTGGATCTGCTCCGGCGTCAGGAAATTTGCGAAGATAACGCCGAGGAAAAGCCAGGCAAACAGGGCCATGGTGAAGGGCTTAACCGCCCAGTTAGCGAACAGGGTGAGCGCTATGGGCTTGGGTGAGCGAACCGCCCCTTTTATTTCCTCCCAGCTTATCTGCACCATTATGGGGTAGATCATGGCAAAGAGGCAGATGGCGATGGGAATGGAGATGTGAGCTACCTCAAGCCTGGCCAGGAAATCGGAAATCTGCGGGAAAAGCCTGCCCAGACCCGTTCCAACTATAATGCACAGGGCCACCCATAGGGTAAGATACTTCTCCCAGATACCTAGCCTTCTCTCCTTTTCGGCCATGGCTAGCTACCTTCTCCAGATTCTTCTTCAGCCTCCGCTTTACTGGATAGCCAGGGTCCCAGGGACAGAAATTCCCCCCGGTGGAACAGGATCTGAAACGCCAGGGCCAAGAGCACGAAATCAATCGCCAGACTGTGCACCACAAGCAGGGGGACCGCCGGGCCGAAGCACGGGCAGATACTGATACCCAGTCCCCTGGCGAGCGCGGTGATCTTGGCGATGATGAAGCTCAGCACTACCAATCCGCTGACCGAGGCGCTGCTCCTGAGGAATAGCCCCACGACCAGAAGAAACCCCAGGGCGATCTCCAGAGGGGGCAAAACGTGACCGTAGATAGTTGCCAGGCTGTG
This sequence comes from Dehalococcoidales bacterium, assembly GCA_030615555.1. Taxonomy (GTDB): domain Bacteria; phylum Chloroflexota; class Dehalococcoidia; order E44-bin15; family E44-bin15; genus JAUWZB01. The sequence continues at coordinate 6,601 of JAUWZB010000038.1, read as the reverse complement.
AGGCAGGATGTGGTACTGGTTGATCTCCCATATTAGAGTGTCGACGTAGCCCAGCTTAGCCGCGCCGGCGAAGATAAACACCCCTCCCAGGGCGATTCGAGTGCCCAGTGTCAGATAGCGATGACTCAGGACTTGCCCCACCCGTTTAGCTTTGATACTGAGGGCATCCAACTTCATTCACTCCTTGAAGTCGAGGGCTTCTCTTCTTACTTCCAGCTCCTCTTTCACCCTGGATAAGATATCCCGCTGTGCCACAATCTGCTGTACCTTTTCCCTCCCTCCTGGAAAGGAGATGGCTCCTTCAGGGCAAAGGCTGCTGCAGGTCTGGCAACCCACCATGCAGTTGTAAGGATAAACCACTTTCACCTTTCGACGCTTATAGTCATAGCGAAAGACCCCGCGACCGCACGAGGTGACACAAATACCAGAACCTTTGCACTTCCCCTCGTCAATAGTAGGAGACCACTCGATCTCCATTCTATCCACCCCATGCCAGAAGTCAAATTTTGGGTCAGGCACGATGCTCACCTGCCTTTCTTGAATCTCTCCACCGGGCTCTCGCCACCGGTGTCCAGATGGGACTTCAACCTCCCTTTTTGGGAGCGGAGGACCTTATCATAGACCGATCTCTTCAAAAACTTGAGGGCTTCTTTCTCATCGCGGTCGATGATGATTCTCTGAAGCTCCACCAGCTCCTCTTCCACAAGGGCGACTGCTGTCTTCCTGCTTTCAAGCATGATACACCTCAGGCGCTGATTCCTCTTTCCAACAGGGCCTTATAGATAGTGTTCCCCCTCACTCTAGGAATCGCCTTCTCGTTCAGCTTTCCCAGCGAGGTCACAATTGTATCCGGGGTTTTGATGGGGAAGCCCATCACGCATTCGCTCTCAGCCAGATTCGTTGCCTCCGGCCAGAAACTTCACACCCCTCGCGCTCCATCCTCCCTATCGCAGGCATTGATGATGAACTGGGCCACCTCAGCTTTGTTCGGCACCCGCCCGGAGCAGACCAGTTCCTCGTTCACCACCAGCCCCGGAGTCGTCAAGATGGGATATTCCATTATCTTCTTGATGTCCTTGACCTCTTCGATGCTGGCGTCTATCCCCAGTTCCTTCACAACTTCCCTTGTCGTCTTCTCCAGTTGGTTACACCTGGCACATCCCGGCCCGAGAATCTTGATTTGCATTTTCCCACCTCCTTAAATCATTGTGCTATAAGTCCGAAAACATAACCCGTAATGGTGGACATTACTACTACCAGAGCGATGTATACCAGCGTTTTTTGGGTCCCCATGATTTTCCGAATGACCAGCATATTGGGCAGCGATACCGCAGGGCCTGCCAGTAGCAGTGCCAGTGCCGGCCCCTTGCCCATGCCAAGGTCCATGAATGCCCTTACGATAGGTACCTCGGTAAGGGTAGCAAAGTACATCAGCGAGCCCGAGAAAGAGGCGATAAGATTGGCAGGAAGACTGTTGCCACCCACCAAGTTCGAGACAATCGACTGAGGGACAGCAACTGTAATGATTCCGGCAATGAATACACCGCCGAGAAGCCAGGGCACTACCATCCTGACGAAACGAAATGTCTCCTTCATCCACTGCACCATTTCTCCCTTCTCAAACCAGCGCCACAGGATGACTGCAAGAACGGCCACCGCAACACCGGTTGCAATCCAGTTCTTGGAGGCTGCAAAGACCAGGATGACAACCAGAGTGCCGAGGAAGATAGTCTGCTGCCACGGGCTTTTACCATCTGAATTGGCGGCCAGCATGTCAAAGGCCTGTGTATCCTTTGCTGTTTCCTCTTTTCGGTAGATAAAGGCCATTAAGAGACCTGTGCAGATGGCGAACACTATGGCACCTACGGCACGTCCGATGCCTAAATCGTAGCCCAGCAGCCGCGCTGTATAGACGATGGCGAGCACGTTAATCGCCGGCGCCGAATATAGAAAAGCGATTGCCGGACCGAGGCCAGCGCCCCTCTTATATATGCCGCCGAACAGGGGAAGCACCGTGCAGGAGCAAACAGCCAGTATTGCGCCTGATACTGAGGCTACGCTATAGGAAAGCCACCTTTTAGCTCGCGGCCCAAAATATTTGAGAACCGCCGCTTGAGAAAGGAAAACCGAGATAGCCCCGGCTATGAAAAAGGCGGGTACCAGGCAGGTGAGGACGTGTGCCGACAGGTATTCTGCTAAGCCATCGACCCCACCGCGCAGTAGATCAATAAAAACTTCCATATACTCGCTTTACTACCCTAAATGCGCATTAACGCATATAAGCAGTGTAAAAAAAGAGACCCGTTACTCCACCGACTCTCGTACGCAGGCAGGGCCGACACGCTCCGCTTTTTTCAAGCGCTCAATGTCGAGCGTCACCACTTCGTTACCCTCCAACGCCTTCCTCACAGCCTCGACCAGATCGGAGAAGTGTTCTTTCATCCCATCTCGGTCTATTGAGTACAGCGACCACAGGCCATCCTTCCTCAGTTTCAGAAAGCCAGCGTTATACAAAGCATTCAGATTCCGGGAAGCCCTGGTCTGGGAGATTTCCAGTGCCTGCACTACCTCGCAGACACAGCACTCCCTCTCCAAGAGCAGGTTCAGCATTCTGAGCCTGGTCTCATCTGAAAGAGCTTTTAAAGCCTTGACTAAATCCCGCATTTTAACCCCTAACAGCATATGCGCATTTCTGCATATATTATACCAAAATAAAAATATCGCTGTCAACAAATGTTAAAGCCTCTCAATTCCCTTCTGGCAGTAGCCCAGGGGCAGCCACTGGCAGTCCCGGCATATTATATCCAAATCCTCGGGGCTTATCCCGGAGCGGATCCTCGCTTCGACCCCGGACCAGGTTATTCTATCCCCCGCCACCAACCCCAGCCTCGCCATGACAGCGAGGTCGCGGTTTCTCACCACCTCCTCCGATTCAGCGCCCCTTTCCCGGCATCCCCCCTCCTCAAGGAAAGGGCAGGAGGCACAGAGGGCATCGGGCTTGCTGACGATCTCGATCAGGGTCTCTGGAGAGGAGCGCAGTTGCGCCACGATTTGGGACATGTTAGCCACATAATCCTGGGAATAGCCGAGCCCGCTGAAGCCGAGAATGCAAATCAGGTGATGCGCCCGGAGCATCATTCGCCCATGACCCGCTACGGAAGTTTACAGAAAAATGACCACCAGGGCGTCTCCTCCTGAAGCATCTCCCCCCACTGGGCACCTATGGTGGTCTTTATCTCCACATGTATTGGAATCAGCCAGAACAGCCTCGCCTCAGCTACCCCCTCGACAACATAGGATGCGCTGCCGTCCACCGCCGTCAGTTCCAGGCGTTGAATCTCCTGCTCCCGCAATACCTGAAGAATGTAATCGGGAATTAACGCCGACCCCAGGGGCTCGATCTCGATCCTTTGTTGCGCGATAGTGCTCCCTTCATAAAGGATAAAAATATCGTATTCTCCGGGATCGAGCTGGCTGATCTCCCCGGTAAAGGGGAGCTCACCGATGCACTGGATACAGGTGGTGTCAGGACTCTCATAAGCGGTGAGCTCCACAATAACCCCCTGGGGATAGAGGATATTGGAGGGGACCACCAGCTCCGCCCCCAGCTCATGGCAGGGTGTGGCGGCAATCACCGTGCCGGAGAAAAGTACTTTATCGTCCAAAAGGGAGATGGTGGCTGTCGATCCCTCCTCAGCAGTACAGCTCCCATTCAGAGAGTGGAAGGTCAGTTCCGGGCCGCGGCGCCCGCTATCGAACTCGAGGTCGCTCTCCAGATCATCCAGAGCGCCCTCGTATTTCACCGCCGTGAACCAGGCGCTATCCCCCAGTAATTCGGCGACCTCACTATCTATCGAGCGGAGCTCTTCCCCGTTTATCTCAAATCGTACCGGCTGCCCGTATAGGAGGCCGACAGTTATCCCCGGGGGGAGTTCCGCAAGGTTTATGAGACCCGGGGTCAACAGGAACAGGCTTATCTCTGTTTCCCCTGAAGCGACAGATGAGATAACGAGGGGATAATAGAGAACATCGGTCTCAAATCGATAGCAGATGGGCTCGATGCTCCGTGGGTCTGATGTTACCTCTATCAGGTCAAAGACAAAGAATTCGTACCCTTCCGCGATGTAACCCTCCGCTACGCTTTCCAGCCTGGGAGAAGATATCTCCTGTGCCATTCCGTGGTCCATCAAAAATCCCTCCGCCCAATGGATGAGCTCCGCCACATCGCCGGCCCGGACCACAGTAATGTCATGGGCCCCGATCTCCTGATGAAACACAATCTCTATCCCTTCACCATCACCTGCCAGGCGACCTTCGGATCCATCCCCCCATGAGAAAGGAAAATGACCTATCATTAGCTCCTCGACCTGCACAAAGGAGTCGAAATTGCCCGCCGCTATCCCCTGGGGCTCGGCGGGCAAAGGGAGGAGCTCCAGCACCATCGTATCGCCGCTGGCATAGACATCGGTAGAGAGGATGAGGATCTCCTCCTCCCCGTTCCAGGCGATGATTGCCTTCTGACCCGGCCCATAGACGGAGACGTCGGATACCGGGATCATCCCTCTATCGGCAAAGGCTGGCGATACCCCGGCAAGGAAGAGGAGAGGCAAGAGCATTGCCAGGAAAAACTTAACTATCCTCCCCATCGCTATTCACCCCTTCGTAAAGTTCCCTATTAATATAACCCATCCAGCGAGAAAAGGATAGTAACAAGAGGCAGAATATGATAAAATAATTTATCCTTCCCTTATCGAGGATGCCTTGCGTTACGCAATACGACCGATGCGTTTGGAGGATGTGCCCCAGGCTACCGAGATCGATCAGCAATGCTTCCCTACTCAGTGGCCTCCGCCACCATACAAAAGGGATCTCCTGTCCAATAGACGAGTCCATTACCTGGTGGCTTGCGAGGAGCAGAACCATGCTGCGCCTATAAAAGAAGCGGAGCAGCGTGGATCCCTGCTTGATCATCTCCTGGGAGGGGTGAGACGCTTCTTTTACGCTGAGGAGGCATCTCCTTCAGGCCAACGAATTGTTGGCCTGATTGGTTTCCGGCTCATGGCAGGCGAGGCTCATATCACCACTATAGGGGTGCGCCAGGCGTATCGCAGGCAGGGGATCGGCGAATTGCTGCTTATTTCCGCCATCGATCTCGCCCTGATGCGGCATGCCCAGGTGATGACCTTAGAGGTGCGCCTCTCCAATTCGGCGGCCCAGGCACTCTACGAAAAATACGGCTTCGCTGAAAATGGGGTGAGGAGGGGCTATTACACCGATAATCGAGAGGATGGCGTGATCATGGCCACAGATACGCTTACCTCGGCCCCCTTTCAGAGCCAGTTCCAGCGACTAAAACGAGCCCATGCCGAAAGATGGTGGCCAGCCCTGTGCCAGATCGCCCGATCTATTGAGTGAGGCATTTCCCCCGATCTATCGGGGTTACGATGATGCAGGTATTGCGCTATCCCTCCTCCATCAGTTAAAATAGGCAAATTGGTTTATGCCAAGGAGGCAATTTCGTGCTAAGAGAATTGTCTTGCCAAGTTCTTGGCTTATTCTATTATATATAAGTATATAAATATAAACGGGCGGAAGGGGCGAAAAAAAGGAGTTAATCAAATGAATATTAGTGGCCATTTGATGCATGCCATGACAAAAAGGGCATCGGACCTTCACCTTAATAGTGGTAGCCCACCGGTGCTGCGTATCGATGGCGAGATGGTTCCTCAAACGGAGCTGCCTCCTCTGACAACCGAGGATGTGGCGCAGTTCTTTACAGAGATCACCACTGAGGAGCAGCGGAAGAAGTTTGAGGAGAATCTGGAACTAGATTTCGCCTACGGCGCTCCGGGGATGGGACGCTTCCGCGCCAATGCCTGCTTTCAGAGAGGTACCATTAGCCTCTGCTTCCGTCTGCTTCAACCCGTAATCCCCGATATTGAGGAGCTAGGGCTGCCAGAGGCATGTAAAGAGCTGGCCTTAAAGGAACGCGGGCTGGTTCTGGTCACCGGGCCAGCAGGTAGTGGCAAGTCGACCACTCTCGCCACGATGATCAAGTACCTTAATGGCCTGAGGAGCCGACGTGTCATTACCATCGAAGACCCCATCGAGTTTCTCCATGAGAACGATAAATGCTTCATCACGCAACGACAGATTGGGGCAGACACCCTGGACTTCGCCACTGCCCTTAAGCACGCCCTCCGCCAGGACCCCAATGTTATCCTGGTAGGGGAGATGCGAGACCTGGAGACCATCGCCACCGCGTTAACTGCCGCAGAAACAGGACACCTGATTCTCACCACGCTCCATACTCCCAGTGCCCCTCAAGCCATTGATCGGATCATTGATGTCTTCCCACCTTACCAACAGCAACAGGTGCGAATTCAGCTCTCCACCGTTCTGGAAGGGGTACTCTATCAAACCCTGGTTCCGAAGCCCGACGGCACAGGGCGTGTCGCCGCTATGGAGGTGATGATCGCCACCGATGCCATCAGGAACCTTATCAGGGAGGCGAGGACTGCCCAGATGTGGAGCATCATGCAGACAGGTGCCCAGTACGGCATGCAAACGATAGATCAAGCGCTAATGCACCTTTACCATA
>JAUWZB010000084.1 GCA_030615555.1 Dehalococcoidales bacterium | reverse complement strand
TGCTATTGGCTCAAGGAAAAACCGCTATTGCAGGCGATACGGGCAAATGGATGGCTCGGTCAATTCGATGGCATAAGCGCTGTGGAGAGTCGCACTAGGATGTTTGCGGCCAGGCGGGATGGTCCATGCCATCATGTCAAGACATTCGGCATTTGCCGGATACGGCCGATTCTATGGTGGACTGAGGAGGAAGTCTGGGAGTTCACGAGAGCCAATAGTATTCCGGTCAACGCCCTATATGGTAAGGGGACTCATAGGGTCGGCTGTATGCCATGCACGGGCTACATAGGTTGGGAAGGCCAGATGGCGAAGTTGAACCCAAGGCTATATCGGCTAGTCAAGCTCAGGAAGGATAAGCAATATAGCTTCCGATTATAAACGGAACATAACAAGGGCGAAGGAGGTGAAAGGTGCCAATCATCAAATACACTACTACTGTTGAAGCCGTAAAGACAGCCGGGGAGATCCAGGGCATCTTGGCAGCCCATGGCGCCACGGCAATCCTCATGGAGTATGAGGAGGGGAGGGTGATCGCCCTGGCGTTTAGATTAAAGACGCCGAATGGCGAGGCTGCCTTTCGCCTACCCATAGACGCCCATGCCCTCCTCAGGATCCTGGAGCGGGACGGGGTGCCGGCTAAGTATCGAACCCATGAGCAGGCGGTGCGTGTAGGCTGGCGCATCGTCAAGGACTGGGTTGCCAGCCAGGCAGCCCTGGTTGAGACCTCCATGGTCAAGATGGAGGAGGTCTTTATGCCCTACCTCTTGGTCAGTGAGAAGCAAACCCTATTCGAGCGTTGGCAGGGGGGGCAGCTCCAGCTCGGGCTGGGAAAGGGGTAACAGCGATGAAATCGAAGGTTATGGTGCTCACAAAGGACGCAACGGTTTCTGAAAGCGGGTACGTTGAATTTCAGTATGGGGCCAGCGTGCGGGCGCCCAACTTTATCGCTGCTCTCCCCGTTAAGAAATGCCCCCCTGTTGAGCAGCTCAGGCGGGGAACCAGAGTCAGGCTCTTTTACCAGCATTATGGAGTAGTGGATCACCTGGAGATCGAGGGATAGGAGGGGTGAAATGGAAGCGAAGATCATGGTGCACTGTGACGATGTATCTAAAGAGGACCTTTATCTCTTCCTTCAAGCTATCCGTGGCTGGGAAGCGCCGGATTCCGGTAAGAAAACCGCACGTATCTCGATTGAAACCAGCCCTCGAATGGCCATAGAAGAGATGAGGGAGTTGGTGGGCAGACTTACCCCGGCAATCGTAGAGGAGGTCATTCTTAAGAGCCAGCCCAGACCGAAGGTGAGGGAGCTTCGCTTAGGTCCTCGCCTCCTGATAATTAAGGGGAAGCCTCTCGGGACGTGCGATGGCCTCTCGCTCAATATTGCCGAGGCCACCGATCAGGAGATAGAGGAGCTCCGGAGCGCCAACGAGATAAGCCTGGTGAAGATGGCAAAGGGGTGAGCCTATGGAAAGTAGAATAAGCCATTTTCGGCATAAATTTCCTAAAAGCCATGTGTGCATAGTGAATGGACATATCGAGGGGGTATGGATAGTAGGTAACACATATCGAGGTAGTTACAGCGATAAATATTATGGTGCTTATCCGCACAGTTACCTTGATAGAGTTACGGCCCTTTTCCCTGATCTAAAGCCCCTTCATCTTTTCTCTGGCATGGTTGATGATGATTTAACTTTAGATATGAACCCAAATTCAAAGGCAAGAATTATGGCTGATGCGCACCACATTCCCTTCAAATCCGATAGCTTAGAACTCATTGTCGCCGACCCTCCTTATACAAAAGAGGATGCTACTCGATATGGTACGCCACCTGTTAAAAAGATAGTTGTTTTGCGGGAATGCTGGCGAGTCTTAGCAATGAATGGCCTCTTGGTTTGGCTCGACCTAATCTACCCACAGTTTTGCTTTAAGGATTGGTTCAATTTTAAGTTGTATGGCCTTATTGCCGTTATAGTTTCAACACAGCATCGGGTAAGGCTAGTGACTATATTAGAAAAGAATCGGCCGAAATAGGGCAAAGGGGTAAAGGATGGTCGCAACAAGCGAAATTGATGGTTTCTTAGTAAAGACGCATTCCCGTCTCACAGTCAAGGAGCAAGCGAAAGAGCTCGGGGTACCTCGTTACAAAATTGGTCTAGCGCGCCAAAAGTTATATGAGGCTGGAAGGATCTCGCCTTATAAGCGAGCCTATCACCGCCGGTGGTCCCCAGGGGAGGTGGAATTCCTCGAGGACCACTATAGTACGAATACAACTGACTCCCTATGCAAGCGCCTCAGACGCTCCAAGACAGCTATTCTTCTCAAAAAAAGGCGCCTGGGCATCCGGCGTACCGATGGGATTTATACTGCTCGGACGCTGGCGGAGATCTTTGGCGTGGACTCGAAATTTTTCCCTAACCTGGTTGCCGAAGGCTTTTTAAGCGGCAAGAGGGCACCATGGAGACAAGGGCCCTATCCCCCCTGGGTCTTCGATGAGGCTGAAGTAATAAGGTTTATACAGAGCTACCCCTGGATGTTGGATCTCAACAGGATGGATGGACACTACTTCCGAAGTATATTGTGTGAGGAGTGGGAAAGAGACCCTTGGTATTCTAACCCTGAAGCGGCTCGGATTATCGGCTACCATCCCCATTCCATCGCCAACGCTGCACGTGAGGGTCGATTGCGAGGCTATCAGAGAAGCCCGAAAAAGAGGTGGAGCTACTGGAGGTTTCGGCGAAGCGATTTGAGGCGATTTGGGGGGCACACTGAGGTTCAGCCCTCACGATTACCATACAAGCGTGCCGCTAAACTCTGCCTCTCTGGAAGGGTTGCCTGCCCAACCGAATATCACTAGCTTGATGCGCAGGATGACAGGCGTTGCTCCGGGACGAATCGGCGTGGTCCTATATCCTGTCAAGTAGACAATCTCCATTCCTAGAGTGACATTTAGTGTATTTACCCCTGCGGGAATATCTCTATTGCCGAACCTGGTGAAAAACAGCGGCTCTGCTTCCATAGCGGGGCAGGCAGGGTTCAATATCCACACCTCGATACTAGCGTCATCGGGATAGTCGCTGGAGATGAGTGCTCCAGTGTTGTTGAGCGTGACGCCAACGGTTACATGGAGATCATTTCCAGGACCCGGACGCCCATCCTCAACCTCCTCTACCTTGGTGATTCGGGCACCCGTTATCGCAGGGACCTCCCTCGCCGGCGGAGGTGCTGCTATCTCCACCAGCTCTGCAAAGGGATGGTGCAGGACGAGCTCCTCGCCCACGGCTACATCAAGAAAGGCCTGGTACTTGCCGGCCGCGGGCATGACGATGGGGAAATCAATGGTGCGCTTGGCCTTGGCCGCGATGGTGAACTCGACAACTCCGGATGCGGCGATCCTGCCGTCAAGGTAAACCTCGCCGCGATAGGCCCACACGCTATCGGTCGGGTTGAAGAGGGCGCAGCGGGCGGTGTGGGTCGAGCCTGGCTCGAACTCGGGCGGGGAGCCAAAGCCGGCGCCCCTCAGCGTTATCTGGGGGCGGCCTATGCCGATGAACTGGGCTTTCACCTTAAACTCCTCTTAATAGGGCTAGAAACCATCCTTAAAGCCACAGAATACGCCCTCCCTTTTCGTCAATCTCCACCATGCTCCCATCAGGCAGGTTGCCGCCGTCGAGCATCTCCAGCTCAAAGCCTTGGGGGGTCCACCATGTTGCAGAGAACGCCTTGTGCGTGTGGCCGATCACCTGGCTGATTCCCTCCGAAGCGGCGTGCCTGATCCAGGCATTTTGGATCGCGGAGATGAGCAGGTTTAATTTGGTGCTCTCCTTGTAGCTTGGCGTCCTTTCCCTCAACACCCCCGGCAGCCACCCCAGGAGGACGCACAGGGAGTACCAGGCGCGAGGGGAATGATCAACGGCAAACTCAACGAAGCCGGGCGCTATGTGGCGCCACAGGGCCCAGTCCGAGCGTTGGTGGCCGTGAGTGAAGCGGTAGTTCCTGCCGCCCTCTTCCAGGAGGATGCTCTTCACCACCGTTACGTTGGGGAATCTGGCGAAGAGCTGCTTCACCCACTCAGGGGGGTCATGGTTCCCTCCAATATAGATAAAGGGGTAGCCATTCAGGATGTGAATCATCTCCTCTATGGCCCAGCACCCCTTAAACTCATCCAGGCCGATGGGGAGCAGGTTGAAGAGGTCGCCCCCGCCGACAAGCTCTGCCTCCCGCTCTTTCCCCTCCCGCAGGAACCTCCTCGCCTCAGGGATAAGCTCCCCTGGGGGAGAATGCCAATCGCTGGATGACCGGATCATAGATGCCCTCTTTTTAGATCAGGCTGGCGGCCTCACTGTCAGCCCCAAGGCGCCAGCGAGATAACCACCGGTAGTGCAAGCCA
>JAUWZB010000099.1 GCA_030615555.1 Dehalococcoidales bacterium | reverse complement strand
CAGGGACATCGACATGGCCGAGGTCTACGAGCCCAGCACCTGGGAGGAGATGTACCTCTACGAGAGCTTCCACTTCTGCGAGAGGAACAGGGGCTGGGAGATGCTGGAGAAGGGCATGACCGAGATAGAGGGCGGGTTCCCCGTCAACCCCTCAGGCGGGGTGCTGGCCACCAATGCTATCGGTGCCACTGCCATGCTCCGCATCGCTGAGGCGGCGCTGCAGATCCGCGGCGATGCCGGGGAGCATCAGGTCATTAGGGATGTAAAAACAGCCATGGCCTCAGGCCTCGGCGGAACCAACTGGACGACGCTCGTCCTGTTGAAACGAGCGTTATAGCAAGGAGACTCTGAGATGACAGAGCAACCAGAAGAGGAGTTCATCGGTATAACGATTGTCACCAACCTGCCCTATGACTGGTCCATGGGCCCCTACAGCGGCAGGCTCTTTAGAGAGATGCGCGATAACAAGAAGCTAGTCGCCGTAAGGTGCCCCGAGTGCAAGCGACTGTTGTTCCCGCCGGAGATGGTCTGCGGCTACTGCAACATCAGGGTGGAGGATGACTGGGTGGAGCTGAGCGATAAGGGGACGGTGGTGCAATACACCCTAGCTGGCATGCCCATATTCGACATCAGGGAGGGGAAGCTGAAGGGAGCGCCCCGACCATCGGCGAATGTCAAGCTGGACGAGGGCGTCTACCTGATGCACTGGCTTGAGGAAACGGACCCGGAAAAGCTCAAGCTGGGGATGAGGGTCCAGGCGGTGTGGAAGGAGGAGGGGCGAGGCCGCGGATACGAAGACATCCTGTATTTCCGAACCATCGAGGAGAGCAGCAATGACTGAGCAGGCATCTGAACGTATTATGTTCTCGGGGAAGGTAGAGATACCCTACAAGTTTCAAGCTGGCAGAACCGGCACCAGATTTCTGAGAGAGCTGAGAGACAACGAGAGGATCATGGGGCTCAAGTGCCCCGCCTGTAACCGCGTTTATGTGCCACCCCGCTCCACCTGTAAAGAATGCTTTGCCAAGCTGGACCAGTGGGTAGAGGTCAGTGGAGAGGGGACACTGCTCACCTACACTGTGCTGCGTACCCCGCGCCAGGCGCAGTTGAAAGAGCTTCACAGACTCCCATCCCCGCTTCTCCACGCAGAAGTGGACCTTCCCATCGCCTATGGGATTATCCAGCTCGACGGTGCCGATACCGGCTTTGTTCACCTGCTGGGGGAGGTGGACTTTGAGCAGTTGAGGATTGGGATGAGAGTCCAGGCGGTATTCAAGGAGGAGCGGGAGGGCAATATTCTCGATATCAAATACTTCAAACCGCTATCCTAGGGCGGGCAAGAGGTGCTATGGTGACAAAAGGACAAGAAGGTGCCTTAAGTATATATCGTATCCTGGACCTCGCTGATAGTACGGGTGCTTACTGTACTAAGTTGCTCGCGGATCTGGGTGCAGATGTCATCAAGATCGAGAAGCCAGAAGGGGATCCCATGCGGGGGACCCCTCCCTTTGTGGATGATGCACCTCACATCGAGAAGAGCCTCTATTTCCTCTATCGCAACGCCAACAAGCGGGGGATCACCCTAAACCTGGAGACTTCCGAGGGAAAGGACATTTTCCAGAAGCTGGTGAAGACAGCGGACGTCCTGGTGGAGAACTCGCCGTTGGGCTACATGGCAGGCCTGGGCCTGGACTATCCAGTGCTCCGGGAGATAAACCCCGGCCTTATCATGGCCAGCATCACCGAATTCGGTACGGATGGCCCCTACAAGGATTACAAGGGCTCTAACATCGTTGACTTCGCCTTGAGCGGCGTGATGATCACCAGCGGCTACCCGGGGAAAGCGCCCTGCCTGCTACCAGGAACCCCGGCCTATGATGCGGCTTCCATGATCACGATCATTGACATACTCGCGGCCATTTACAGCCGCGGCACTACGGGGAAAGGGCAAAAAATCGACACCTCAGTGCACGAGAGCGCGCGAACCGGGCTCTATCCGTGGTCGGTGCCCATCTATTCCCATTCCCTTACTCCCGATGGGCCATTACCGGCACCGGAGACCAGGCTGGGCGACTCCATCTATCCAGTTTATCCCTGTAAAGACGGCTATATTCGGGTAATTGCCCTGACCCCAAGGCAATGGCAAGCCCTGCTTCGGGTGCTGGGCAACCCTGAAGTGCTTCTCGCGCCCGAATGGGAGAATTTCATCTATAGAATAGGTAATTCCCGGGACCTCTATGCTATTATGCTAGAGTTCACCACAAAGTATACCCAGCTGGAGCTGTTCGAAGCGGGGTTCCGCGAGGGCGTACCCATCGTTCCGATCTACGATATACCCGGATTCGTAAATAGCGCCGATGCCAAGATGAGAGAGTTCTTTGTCGAGGTGGACCACCCGGCGGCAGGCAAAGGGTACTATCCGGGGCCGCCATACAATTGGACGGTGACACAACCCAGCGTCCGCCGCCCCGCCCCCTGCCTTGGCCAACACAACGAGGAGATCTACTGCCAGGAGCTGGGATTATCCAAAGATGACCTGATAGCCCTGAGGTGTGCCGGGGTATTATAGTAAGGAGGTGAAAATGCCGCGCCCCCCTCTGGAAGGAATTAGGGTAATAAGCCTGGGCACCGGCGTGGTAGTCCCTGATGCCGCCAAGATCCTGGGGGAGCTAGGGGCTGACGTCATCAAGATAGAGTCGAGCAACAATCTCGATTTCATGAGAACCATTGCCGCGGAGAAAAATAGCAGCGCCGGGTTTAATGAGGCGAACCGCAACAAACGCAGCTTTGGGGCAGACCTGAGAACAGAAAAGGGAAGAGAGACGGTCAGAAGGCTCATCAAGATGAGCGATGTCGTGGCAGAGAACTTCCGCGGTGGTGTGGTGAAAAACCTGGGGCTGGATTATGAGAGCGTGCGCCAGCTCAAACCCGACATCATCTACCTCAGCAGCCAGGGTTTCGGCGGTGGCGGGCCCCACAGCGATTATCCGGCCTATGGCCCAATGCTCTCCGCGGGATCGGGCATGCTCTCCATCTGGAAGCTTCCGGATGATCCCTATCCGGTGGGCTCCAACTCACCGCTGCCCGACCACATGGCCAGTAAACAAGCGGTGATAGCGATACTGGCGGCCCTCGACTATAAGCGCCGCACCGGCAAGGGGCAGTTCATCGATATGGCGCAAACAGAGGTGGCCGCTGCCCTCATCGGCGAGTCCTACCTCGAATATACCATGAATAAACGGGAGCCCCAACCCAAAGGTAATCGTTGCCCTTATGCCGCCCCCCACGGCTGTTACCCCTGCAAGGGTGAAGATAACTGGTGTGCCATAAGTGTGTTCACCAATGAGGAGTGGCAAAGATTCGGCGAGGCCATTGGCAGTCCTGCCTGGAGCAAGGACGCGAAATTCGCTGACATCCTGGGCCGCTTGAGAAATGTTGACGAGCTAGACAGACTGGTAGTAGAATGGACTGCCAGCCGCGAGGCTTGGGAAGTGATGGAAGCACTGCAGAGCGCCGGGGTTGCTGCCGGGGTGGTGCAGCGGGCCCCCGATGGTATGAAGGACCCCCAGCTTAAATGGGACAACGCAATTATCGAATTGGATCACCCCGTAGTGGGAAAACGGCTTTATCCGGGCATACCTTTCAAGCTATCCGAGACCC
>JAUWZB010000004.1 GCA_030615555.1 Dehalococcoidales bacterium | reverse complement strand
CTTAGTGTTAATGAGGCTCGCCCTCGCACCGAAGGCCCTCGAGGTGGGGGACGGCGCTGGTAAACGGTCCTCAGATATAACAGATTCATAATAGAACTTCATAGAACTTCGCCTCACAGCGGGTATGCGGCTCCGCGACTTTGTTGCTGCGCCCAGATTGGCTCATTCCGTTCGCCCAAATGCTTCGCACTCCGCAAAGCCCAAGCCCCCTATCGCTTCCGTACCGGGAAGCGGACCTCGGTGAGCAGCTCCTCCGGTGGCGTCTTCTCTGGCTCGCTCAGGTATATCTCCTCGCCAGGCCCTACAATGTCGTATCCGTGCTCCATGATCCACCCCGCAAGTGCGCCATAAGTAGCCCCCACCTGATCATAAGGCCCCTTATGTGTGGTGGCGGCAACCTCTGCCCCCTCCACCTGCTTCACCCCCAGCCCCTGTTCATCGGGGTCAAGTGGGGCCACATCCCCCGCTATCGGGGAGCGTATCTCCCAGAGTAGCTCCTCTTCGGGCACCTGCCCTGGGGCGTTGAAATAGGTGCCCATCGGCGGGCCGGCGGGGATATAACCTTTTTCCCCAATCCAGCCGTAGAGCTTACCAAAGGCCTCGCCTATCAGGCTGTAGGGCCCCTTCATCGAGACGAAGGCTACCGTCATCGGCTCCGTCTTTTTGACTGTGACCTCAATCGCCATTTAACCCTCCTCAGAGCAGTGGAGTGAAGATTAAGCCCAAAACTGCCCCGCTGTCAATCCTCAGCTCACCTCGATCATCGAGCCCTCTGCCGTCTTGGTCACCTCAATGCGCACCGGGAAGGAGTCCTTTAGCTCCTCGATGTGGGTGATCACTAAAATCTTCTCAAAGTCGTCCTGGATGGAGTTTATCGCCTCCACTAGCCTCTCCTGGCCGCTGGTGTCCTGGGAGCCAAACCCCTCATCAATGATCAATGTCGGCAGGGGTGCGCCCGCGCGGCGCGCCAGGAGCTTGGAGAGGGCGATGCGCAGCGCGAAGTCGATCCGAAACGCCTCACCACCGCTATACATTTCATAGCGGCGCGTGCCCAGTTCGTCCGATATGTTTATATCAAGGGTTTCCACAGTCTCTTCCTTCTTGGTCTTGTAAGCGCGCTGCGTCTCCATCTTTACGTTCATCCTGTTATCGGTCATCCGGGCAAGCAGCCTGTTTGCCTCCTCCTCGATCTCGGGCAGCGCCCCATCGATGAGCATGGCCTGGATACCCTTCTTGCCAAAGGCCACGGCCAGCGCTTCGTATATCTTCCCTTCCTTAGCGACATCCTCTAGCTTGGTCATCTTCTCCCCCCTGCTCTGCTCCAGGGAAGCGCAGCGCTGGAGCTTCTCCTGGACCGCCCCCAGCATCTGGCGCCCCTGCGCCTGCCGCCTCGTTAACTCATCGAGGGCCTGCTGCGCAGTGCTCAGACTGGCTTCCAGCTCGGGGAGGATGGCAAGCTCCGCTTTAAGGGATTCCTGCCTCTGGGTATCGGCCTCGAGGGTAGTGCGCCAGCGCCCCAAATCCTCCTCACCCCTCGCCAGGGCTTCTCTCTCCTTTGGCAAGGAGCTTTCCGCCTCAATGCGGTCCTTCTCCAGCGCCTCCGCTCGTCGCTCCCACTGCGCCCGCCCCTCCTTTATCGTTCGATCCAGTTCGCTTATCTCCCGCTTCAAGATATTTAACTCACCTTCCAATCGCCTTGCTTCACTTTCATTGATGCGGAAGGCTTCAGCCTTCTCCTGCCCCTGAGCCTCATAGTTTGCCATAATCCTCCTGCGCCCCTCCGCTCCCAGTTCTGTGCCGCACAAGGGGCACCTCGCCTCCTCCTGGGACAGCATGTCGAGCTTCCCTTTGAGCTCCTTCATCTCTTCCTTTAAGCGGGCATTGGTGGATGTGAGATGGTGGATTCGATTGGAGGCCTCTTGAGCCACCTCCCTCTTCCCCCCCAACTCCCCTTCCAGCTTGACCAGCTCACCGAGACGGGCATGGGCTTTGGCGAGCTCCTCCTGGTAGTCCTCGAGCACTTTTTCGTATTTTCCCACCCTCTGGCGGTGCTCTCGAACCTGACCCTCAAAGGAGATTACTGTTTCCCCCGCCTGCCTGATGCGCTCCTCTACGTAAGAAAACTGCTCCCTCTTTAAATCGAGCTCGTTCTTTTGCTTTGCCAATGCGTTGACCTTATCTTCCCATCCCCTCCGCTCCTTTTCCAATTCAGCGATTGCCTCCGCCACCTCGCGGAGCTGAGCTTCATACTCCCCCTTGTGGGCAAGCTCATCGTCCATATTCTTAATGGCGCTCTCCAGGTCCTTTATATTTCGCTCCCTTTGCTTGGCGTAATTCTTTGCCCGCTCCTCCAGCTCATCGTAAAGGGATAGGCCCAGGACATCGGCCAGTATTTGCTTGCGTTTATAAGGCTCCTTCTTGGTGAACTCATCGGCGCGACCCTGAAGCAGGAAGGCGCTGTTGATGAAGGTATCGTAGTCCATACGCAGGATTTCGATGATCTTCTGCTCCGTCTCCCGAATAGAGTTTCCGGCGATCGACCTGAAGCCCTGGTCAGTGGCTGTCTGAAGGTCGAGAAGGGGATGCCCCGCTCGGTTCACCCTTGGTTTCGTCCGCTTGCGGAGCACCCGATAGCGCTCCTGGCCCAAAGCGAACTCAAACTCCACCTCCATCTCTGTCCTTCCCAGGTAGATCAGCTCGTCATCGGTTTTCGCCCGCGCCTTTCCCCAGAGCGCCCAGGTCATCGCATCGAGGAGCGCCGACTTCCCATTGCCGTTGTCGCCGCAAAGACAGGCCACATGAAGCCCTTCGAAGGAGAGTACCCCCTCTCGATAGCACATAAAGTTTCGGAGCGCAAGTCTAATGGGGATCATCTTTTACCTCCTCTAATATCAAGGCTGCCATTATAGTTACGGAACATGGTAGTAAGGAATGTTCCGCCGTGGGGGTGTTCTTTGAAAACACTCCTCATAAGTGATATCTTTTACCCACCTCAGGTATCTCGGCCCTTGTCCCCTTGGGAACAATATCGGCAAAAAGCTCCGGGTGCTCCGTATGAATCGGGAAAACCAGTTTTGGGTTTATCTCCGCGATCAGCCTTTTTATCTCCGGGCCCGAGGCATGGCCGGAGGCGTGAATCTGCTCATAGGGGTAAAGGTCGAAATGCTTCAGCCAGTTCTCTACCCTCCAGAGTTCAATCTCCCCCTCATCATCGAAGGGCTCGGTGACCGAGCGAATATAACACGAACCTTCCTCAGGCCTGATGTCGATCAGGTCCACGAGATCGAAGAAATCGATCCTGATGATGAAATCGCGCTGATGGCGGTGAATATCATTGCAGGTGACCCTGTTGGGATAGCTTAAAAACTCACGTGCCCAGGCGCTATACTCCTGCTCTACAATGCTCCCCGGGTAATCGGGCTTTGTGATGAGCCCCCAGCCCTTTCTATCGATGTAAATGGCGATGGTCTCATCATCCAGGGAAGGCGCGGCGGCATCGGTGCCCTCCAGTTGTTTCAGCAAATATGCCTGTTTCAGGCTGATCGCCAGCTTTCGTCCGGTCATCCTAGCCACCTCATAAAAACTCCTCATCCGCTCGATGTCCTTCCACGGATAGTTGGCGATGACCAGGTTCTTTGTCTGGTTCACCACTTTCGCCACCCTCTCCTGAACATCCTGCTCGGTAAGGCTCTCGGTTTCATCGAGGCGCGTCCCCTCGCAAAGGAGGGCGATGGGTTCAGCCTCGGCTGCCCGTGCCACAAATCCTCTCGTCAAATCGCCCCCATAACCGTGGAACCTGAGGTCGCCGGTGTAGACGATCGCACCCTGCGGCGTGTGAACGAGAAAGCCCAGCGCCCCGGGGATAGAGTGGTTTACCGCCACTGCCTCAACAGTCAAATCGCCAATACGAAAATGCTCACCCGCCGCGATCGCCCCGAAATCCCGCGCCACCTTCGCGTCCTCGCCCTCGAGCTTCATCAGCCCCTCACCCCTTTTTTTTGGCCTCAGCTTAAAGGTCTCCTTGAAGGTCAAAAATTCGGTGAAATTTGCGGCGGAGGTAGTCTCCACGGCTGCCAGAATCTGCCTCGTCACCTCAGAGGCATAGATCGGGATATCCCGGCGTAAGAAGTGGATGTAAGAGGAATGGTCAGCGTGGGCATGGCTCAAAAAAACGGCATCGTAGGTGGCATAGGCCTGGGTCGCCATGTCGGCGTGGGCCAGATAATCCTCCCGATAAAAGCCAGCCATATCAGGTAGCGGGGGCAGGAGCCCCACCTCCAGGAAATCGACCACCCCGTTATATTTTTTGGGCTGGAGGAATTCGGCAAAATACCTGTTCGCCTGTTTAAAGCTCATGCCAAAGTCAAGCCAGATCCGTTTACCTCCAGCCTCGAGGAGGACCTTGTTGCCGCCGATCTCCCCTACACCACCACGAAAGGTGAGCGAAGTCATGGTCAACCCCCGCAAGTAACGTGCCTTTATTCTATCACAACGGAGCCAATAGCTTATAGCTTGATTAATGGCGCGATGCCCACTAAAATGGTGCTGGTCTTAGGTGGGTTATGTTCGAGGTCTTATCGGAGAGGCTAGGGAGCGTTTTTAAGCGGCTGGGGAGCAAGGGCAGGCTCACCGAAAGGGATGTCGATGAGGCGCTCCGGGAGGTGAGACTGGTGCTCCTGGAGGCTGATGTTAACTTTAAGGTGGTGAAGGAGTTTATCGCCAGATTGCGGGAGCGCTCTCTGGATAGCCAGGTGCTGGAGAGCCTGACCGCGGCGCAGCAGGTGATCAAGGTCGTTAATGAGGAGCTTACCGCCATTTTGGGGGGAGGCCCCAGCCACCTGGTGCCGGCTAGCCACCCCCCGACGATAGTGATGCTCGTCGGGCTCCAGGGCTCAGGGAAAACAACTACTGCGGCAAAGCTGGCACTTCACCTGAGGAGTTCAGGACAGCGACCGCTGCTTGTTGCCGCCGACCTTCGCCGACCCGCTGCCATCGAGCAGCTCGTCACCCTGGGTAACGAGCTCGAGATCCCCGTTTATCGGGAGGATACCTCAGCAAAGCCTGTCTCGGTCTGCGCCCATGCCCTGAAGCGTGCCAGGGAGCTGGCCGCTACTTGTGTCATCGCCGACACCGGGGGGCGTCTCCATATCGATGAAGCCATGATGAAGGAGGCGGCGGAGATCAAGCGGGAGCTCAAGCCCGCTGAGGTGCTCCTGGTGGTGGACGCGATGACCGGCCAGGATGCGGTGCGTGCTGCCGAGGAGTTCCATGCTAAATTGGGGCTCAGCGGGCTCATCCTCACCAAGATGGATGGCGACGCCCGTGGCGGGGCGGCTCTCTCCATCAAATCGGTTACCGGGGTGCCTGTTAAGTTTATCGGAACCGGTGAGAAGTTGGATGCCTTGGAAACCTTCTACCCCGACCGTTTGGCCTCGCGCATCCTGGGAATGGGTGATCTGCTTACGCTGGTCGAAAGGGCTGAGAAAACCTTTGATGAGGAGCGGGCAAGGAAACTGGAGAAAAAGGTGCGCCATGCCACCCTCGATCTGGAGGACTTTCTGGAGCAGCTGAAGCAAGTGCAACAGATGGGGCCGTTGAGCCAATTGGTGGAGATGATCCCCGGGCTCTCCACCATCACCCGCCGCTCCTCTGCCGAGGTAGATGAGGGGGGATTAAAGAAGATCGAGGCGATCATCCTCTCCATGACCCATCAGGAGCGGCGCAACCCGGAGATTATCGATGGGCGCAGAAGGCGTCGCATTGCCCGGGGCAGCGGCACCACCTCACAGGATGTCAATCAGCTTCTGAACCAGTTTCGCCAGACCCAAAAGCTCATGAAGCAGATGGCGCAGGGGAGAGGCCTATGGCCGATGCTTCGCTGAAGGTTAGTCCTTTTTTACCATCGTGATAGTCATCGCGCCGTGCTCAATAGTGATATACTTAAACACCACAGGGAGATCATCCCAGTACTCCTCCAACCCGCGCTCCAGAGCAGTCATCACAGTGTTGATCAGTGTCTTGGGGATCGGAATTCTACCGAGGTGGAGGTGCTCAATTGTTATGTCAGGCTTTCCATCTTCAACCTCTATTTTAGCCTGAAGAGCCACCTGCACACCGATAACCATATCGACCTTCGCAAAAGCCTGCACCATCCCATCACTGAGGTAGATCTGGGTGTCATCCATCTCCAGGGCGAGCTCTCCCGCCCTGGAGAGCTTGTCCAGCTTGGAGGTGGCCTCCTCCTCAGTGATCTCCAGGGTCAACTCTGCTCCCGCAGTGGCATCATCGATCTCTTGCTCGAGCGCCGCGATCTTGTCATCCAGCCTGGTAGCCGCTTCATCGGTCGGCTCCACCCAGGTTGTTCCCCATTCATCTATCGGTGCCGGACTAGTGATGAAATAGCCCCCGATGCCAACAATAATGAGCAGCAGGGCGAAGATGGCGCCCAAGGCCAGGAAAGAGGTTCTGATGATGTTTTTGTTCAATTTATTCCAGGTAATCCTTGAGCTTCTTGGAGCGGCTTGGATGGCGCAGCTTCCTTAGTGCCTTGGCCTCGATCTGACGAATGCGCTCTCTGGTGACCCCAAACTCGCGGCCCACCTCCTCCAGGGTGCGGCTCCGCCCATCCTCGAGCCCGAATCTCAGTTGCAGCACCCGGCGCTCCCGGGGATTGAGGGTGAAGAGCACATCGTCGATCTGCTCCTTAAGAAGCTGGTAAGAGGCCGCATCGGGGGGTGGTAAGGCGCTGCGATCCTCGATGAAGTCGCCGAGGTGGCTATCCTCCTCCTCACCGATAGGGGTCTCCAGGGATACCGGCTCCTGGGATACCTTGATGATCTCCCTCACCTTCTCTGGAGTGACCTCCATCCCCTTACCGATCTCCTCACTGGTGGGCTCTCGTCCGTGCTCCTGAACCAGCCGGCGGCTAATGCGAAGCAGCTTATTGATGGTCTCCACCATGTGAACCGGGATGCGGATGGTGCGCGCCTGGTCTGCAATGGACCTGGTAATCGCCTGCCTGATCCACCAGGTAGCGTATGTGCTGAATTTGTAGCCCTTTCGGTAATCGAACTTCTCCACCGCCCTGATCAGCCCGATATTGCCCTCCTGAATCAGGTCGAGGAGCGACATTCCCCTGCCGATATACTTTTTGGCCACACTGACCACCAGGCGAAGGTTAGCCTCGGTAAGGTGCTTTTCCGCCTTAGCCGCCTCCTGAGCGATCATCTCCAGGTGTGCCGCAAACTCCTTTTCTTTAGACCGGAGGGAGATAAGGAAATCAGGCTTAGCTAAGAGGGCGCTTACCTCGGTGATGGATTTGCCCTCCATAGCCTCCAGTACGCCCGGCGGCAAGAGTCTGCTATTCAGCGAGAGATTCACCATCGCTTGCCCTGGAGCGGCGAGACTTTCGCCAGCTCGCGCGGCGATGGTCGCGAGCAATTGCTGGTCAATTGCATTGTCAATGGCAGCACGAAACCTTGGGTCTGAGATCCTCTCTACAAGACTCGCTTCGGGAGGCAGGTCAAGCTCCTCCTCCAGGAGAGCGATGAGCGAGGCGGACTGGCATAGCTGCTCTAACATGGCGATCATGATGTCAGTGACTGAGGGTGGGGTGCCAAATCTGGCGAACCAATCCTCCTTGACCTTCTTAATATGTTTATTTTGTTCCATCTTGCTTGCCAGGACCTTCTCGTCGTTAGCACTCAGGAGGGATACATGGCCAATCTCCCGGAGGTACATGCGTACCGGGTCATCGATGACATCCTGCTCTTCCAGTTCCAGCGCTTTTTTCAGGGCTACCTCAGGTTCAATCTCGGGCTCTGGTTCCTCCTCTTCCGCAGGTTCGGCAGCCTTTTCTTCTGGCAAGGCAGCGCGGGACTTCGCCTCCTCACTCACTATATCGCCGCCCGAGAAAGCGGCATAGAGATCCGCCAGCGACTCCAGAGCGTGCTCCCGCCCGATGTCGGAGATGCCCTCTGAGTGTTCCGCGTCCCTCTTCCGCTTCAGAAGCTTATCCAGCTCTTCGTTCTCTTCCATTGTCATTGCCGTGCCCCTTTTCGCGCTCTCTTTCCTTTTTCAAACAGGTCTTTTAACTGGGCAGTTGGCTCTAAAGCCTTTTGAAGTAACGTTTCCACCTGCTCTTTTATTACGTTTTTATCGCCTGCTGACTCCGCCTCTGAAATGAGCATCTCCTCCAGTGCCTTGAACCTCCTTAGCCTTTGCTCCCCCAGGCGGCGGGTGCAATCGGCGAGGGCGGTCTCCAGCTCCCGCTCGCTTGCCAAAGGCAGCACCCTGGTCATCAAGGTGTCGAGATGCTCATGGAGGCTGACATCGAGGCTCTGGCGCAGTATCTCCGCATCGTGGGTATTTCGCCAGGCGAGGAAGAGCTCGCGATTTTCCGTTCCTTCGAAATAGTCGGGGGAAAGCGCCACGCTCCTATCCCGCAGCCCCGGGCGCTGCAGCAAAAGCGCGAGGCAGTATTCCTCCAATGGGTGGCTGGGGGCTTGGGTGGTGGGGAGCGATACTGCCCTTTTTGCCCTTTCCCTCTCGGTAGGTCTGAGCTGGGCTGCCTTACCTGCCAGGGTTTTTTCGTCCACCCCCACCAGCTGGCTAAGCCTTTTCAAATAGAGCTCCCGCTCTACACTGTCCGCGATTTCAGAAATAAGGGGCAGGAGTTGCGCCACCGCAACCGATTTTCCGCCCTCGTTGCTCAGGTCCAGTCTTGAGGTAACTGCCTTAAAGAAGTAGTCCGTCAGGGGTGAGGCCTCGTCAATTAGCCTGCGCCAATCCTCAGGGCGTTCTCTGATCACCTCGTCGGGGTCCTTTCCCCGGGGCAGGAGGATGACCTTTAGGTTTCCTTGCAGCTTGGAGGTTCCCCCAAGCCAGTCTGGTATGGCGGCGATCCGCTCGCTGAAGGCCTGCCTTGCAACCTCCAGCCCGCGAAGTGTCGCCTGATCGCCGGCGGCGTCGGCATCCAGAGCCAGGGTGAGATTCCTGGTCAGCCTCTTGATGAGGCCCACCTGTTTCTGGGTAAGGGAGGTGCCCATGGAGGCTACTACATTAGCCATGCCATACTGATGGGCGGCGAGCACATCCATATAGCCTTCCACGATGATGGCCAGGCCCTGCTCCCTGATCGCCCCCTTCGCTCGGTCGATCCCGTAAAGAAGGCCGCTCTTGTTGAAGCTCGCCGTCTGGGGGGAGTTAAGATATTTGGGGGTAGTGCCATCGAGGGCACGGGCACCAAAGCCGACAACCCTCCCCCCCTCATTCCTTATAGGAATCATCAGACGATTTCGAAACAGGTCCCGGAACCCCCCGCCCTCCTTTGCGATGACTAGGCCTGCGCTCACCAGCTCATCCCTCTTATAGCCCCTGCCCTCAAGGTGCTGGCATAACGCATCCCAGCTATCGGGGCTGAAGCCTAGCTGGAAGCTATCGATCGTCTCTTTGGAGATGCCCCGCTCGGTGAGATGGCGTCTCGCGATCTCAGCGGCTTTGGCATTGAGAAGCAGATGATGGTAATACTGAGCGGCAGCCTCGTTTATCAGGTATAGCCTCTCAGCCTCCTTGTCCACAGCACTCTCTTTTTGCTTTGCGACCAGGGTTACCCCGGCCCGCTCCGCCAGAAGCCTGAGTGCCGCGCCAAAGTCAACGCCCTCCTTTTTCATCACAAAGGAAAATATATCGCCGCCTGTGCCGCAACTGCCGAAGCAGTGCCAAGACCCCCGCTCCGGGAAGACGAAGAAGGAGGGGGTCTTCTCGGTGTGAAAGGGGCATAGTGCCTTGAAGTTACGCCCCGACTTCTGGAGGGTAGCATAACCCGAGACGACATCCACGATGTCCAATCTCTGTTTTATCTCATCGATAGCGCTCATGAATCCGCTCCCCAGTAACCTCCTCAGCCATCCTCAGGGCGTAATTATCGGTCATCCCGGCGATATAGTCCACCACCCTGCGCTCCACGCTCTCGTCGCGGAGCTTGTATTCCTTGGGCAACTCTTCATCGTGCTCGATGAAGTGCTGGTAGAGGAGGCGAACCACCTCCCTGGCTCGCTCCGCCTCATCCCTAGCTATATTATACACCTTTTCGAAGAGGAAGTGGCGAAGGATGTTTGACGCCTCCAGTATCTCGGGGCTCATGCCGATGCGTGGTGTTTCGCCCCCCGCCCCTGTAGCAGCCCAGGAGAAGTTGATGACACCCGAGACCAGGGTGTTGATCCTCTCAGAATGAGAGCGCCCTAGAAGAGCGGTGGGCTTAGGCAGGTCCTCTTCAGAGATAATGCCTGCCCTCACCGCATCGCCGATGTCATGATTGATATAGGCAATAATGTCCGCAATCTTACAGACCTGACCCTCAAGCGTATCCACCAATCCCCATTCCTCGCCCAGAATGTCTGCCCCTGTCTTGGCGTGTTTAAGGATGCCATCCCTCACCTCCCATGTCAGGTTGAGCCCCTGCCCATCCTTCTCAAGGAGGTCCACCACCCTGAGGCTTTGCTCGTTATGTCTGAACCCCTCGGGGGAAAGATTATTGAGCACCTCCTCGCCCACATGACCGAATGGGGTATGACCCAGGTCGTGACCAAGGGAGATAGCCTCGGTGAGGTCCTCGTTCAGGTTCAGGGCGCGCGCGATGGTGCGAGCAATCTGAGATACCTCCAGGGTATGGGTGAGCCTGGTCACATAGTGATCGCCCAAGGGTGCGATAAAGACCTGCGTCTTATGCTTCAGGCGGCGGAACGCCTTACAATGGATGATGCGGTCGCGGTCCCGCTGAAACTCCGTCCGCATGGGACAGGGCTCCTCATCGCGCTGCCTGCCACGAGACAGCTGGCTCTTTGCGGCATAAGGGGAAAGACGCTCCTCCCTTTCCTCAAGTCGCTGGCGTATATCGTGGTGCATCATGTGAATAGATGGTGGAACTTTCATGATTTCCTTGCTTGCCCTGCTATACTCTAGCCGGTCTTGCGCCGAGAAAATCCTCGAGCGTTAGGTCGTCGAAGCAGACACCGTCGGTTTCCGAGGGGATTTTACCTGTCGGACAGAGGCTAAAACACTCTCGACAACTCGCGCATACTGTGGAAGCGATCTCCGGGAAGAACACCACCCGACGCTCGATGCCCCTCCCCACAAATCCAATAGCGTTTGCCCTCTTAATCTCGGCGCAGTAACGCACACACAGGCCACAAAGGATACACACGGTCTTTTCTGCTTTGAACCTGGGTTTCGCTACTCCATACTGGCGTGCCAGGTCTTGGATTGTTTTCACCGGGGCAGAGGACAGCATTAGCTCCAGGAGCATCTTGCGAATCTTTATGACTCGCGGGGACTCTGTCTTTACTACCAGGCCATCCTCCGTGGGATAAACACAGGCGGTCACCAGCCTCGTTCTTTTATTCCGCGATATTTCCACGGTGCAGAGCCGACAAGCACCATAAGGGGCCAGTTTCTCGTGGTAGCAAAGAGTGGGGATATAGATCCCGGCATCGCGGGCTGCTTCGAGGATGGTCATCCCCTCTTTTGCCTTAACCTCTCGACCATCGATGTTTAGAGTGACTCCTCTCATTTCTGTGCCCCTTTGCTGCGCACCACCTCTGTCTTTGGAGGAGGCGCTGGGGGAACTGGCTCGCCGGAGAGTCTTACTACAGCAGTGAAGCGTGATGGACAGACCTCAAGGCAGGTGCCGCATTTAGTGCACTTATCCTGGTCAATAACATGCACGACGTTCTTACCACCCGTGATCGCCTCTACCGGACATTCTCGGAGGCAGATCATACAGGCTTGGCACCTCTCCGGCAGGATGTAGTAGGCGATGAGCGCTTTACAGACCCCGGCATGGCAACGCCTCTCTTTGATATGAGCTTCATACTCATCCCTGAAGTACCTGATGGTGCTGAACACCGGGTTTGGAGCTGTGGTACCGAGGGCACAAAGGGAGGCATCCCGCACCACCTCGGATAGCTCCTCCAAAAGCTCGATGTCCCCCGCCTTGCCCTCCCCTTCACAAATCCTATTCAGTATGTGGAGCATCTGCCTTATCCCCTCACGACAGGGGACGCACTTACCGCAGGACTCCTCGGCGAGGAAATTGAGGAAATACCTGGTCACATCCACCATACAGGCATCCTCATCCATTACAATCATGCCACCGTAGCCCATCATAGAGCCCACTTTGGCGAGCTCATCGAAATCCACTGGGATATCGAGAAGGCTTTCTGGAATGCACCCACCTGAGGGCCCCCCCGTCTGGACCGCCTTGAATTTCTTTCCCTGGCGAATGCCGCCCCCGATGTCATGTATGATCTCCCGGAGCGTCATCCCCATAGGCACTTCCACAAGCCCTGTATTGTTCACCTTGCCCACCAGAGAGAAAATCTTTGTCCCCTTGCTCCCTTCGGTTCCGATGCTGGCAAACCAATCAGCACCCTGGTTGATTATCAGGGGCACGTTGGCCCAGGTCTCTACATTATTCAGGTTGCTCGGCATTTCCCTTATCCCGCTCACCGCGGTGCGCACATACTTTGGCCGCGGCTCCCCTACCTTTCCCTCAATGGCGGTCATCAAGGCGCTCGATTCCCCTGAAACGAAGGCTCCGGCACCCCGGTGGATGGTAACATCGAAATTGAAGCGGGAGCCAAGGATGTTTTCACCCAGAAGACCATACTCCCGCGCCTGATTCAGGGCAACGGAAAGATTCTCTACAGCGAGCGGGTACTCTTGGCGCACATAGATATAACCCTCATGGGAGCCAATGGCATAAGCACCGATGATGAGGCCCTCTAGCACGCTATGGGGGTTGCCCTCAAGCAGGCTCCGGTCCATGTAAGCGCCGGGGTCACCTTCATCGGCATTGACGATAACATACTTTATTTCCCCCGGGGCGTTACGGGTGGTCTGCCACTTTATGCCGGTGGGGAAACCGCCGCCACCCCGGCCCCTGAGATTTGCCCGCTTTACCGTTTCCAGCACCTCTTCAGGGCTCATCTCAAAGAGGGCCTTTGCTAGGGCAGAATAGCCGCCCAGGGCAATGTAATCGTCGATGCTCTTCGGGTCAATGAACCGGTTATTACCAAAGACAATCCGGCTCTGATGCTTGTAGAAAGGTATCTCGCCCTCATGGACTATCTTTTTACCATTACCATCCTTATACAGCAATCGGTTAACCAATTTCTTCCCCACCAGGGTTCTGGAGACGATCTCAGGGACATCCTCGGGCTTAACCCCAAGATAGCAGATCTCCTCCGGGAAGATTATCACTATGGGGCTATTTTCACAGAACCCCAGGCAACCCGTTGCCCGAACGCCCACCTGCCCCGTGAGCCCCTGCCTTTCGATTTCCGCAACAAAGGCCTGAAAGACCTGATCGCTGCCATAGGCAAGCCCGCAGGTACCCGATGCGTTTATCGCGATGTAGCGCTTTTCGGTTCTGCGGGATATTATCTGTTGCCTTGTTCTTGCTAACTCAGCAGGCGATTTTAGTTGTGCCATGGTTCCTTCTAATCGCAGCTAGCGATGACACGCTTGACTTCTTTCGAGGAGGGGTTGCCATGGTATTCACCATCAACTACCAGCACTGGCCCTAAGGCACAGCAGCCGAGGCAGTTTACCGTGCTCAGGGTAAATTTCTGGTCCGGGCTGGTCTGCCCCGGCCTAATATTTAGCGCCTCCCTCATCCTGTCCAAAAGGCGGGGTGCGCCGCGCACATGGCAGGCGGTACCCGTGCATACGGAGACGGAATGGCGACCTTGAGGGATTAAGCTGAAGGCCTTATAAAAGGTAGCTATGTGGTAAATCTGGTTAATCGGGACCCCTAACCTCTTGCTAAGCCTCATCACCACTGGTTTGGGAAGCCAGCGGTTTTCACGCTGGATCTCAAGAAGTATCTGGATCAAGGCGCTTTTATCCGCTTGGTGTTTAGCTACGATTCGGTCGATCCTGCTCAACTCCTTAGTCATTTTACTCTTATCTGAAGTCGGCTTTTTCGAACTTTATGGTTGCAGTTAAGAAATCGGGGCCGCTTTAAAAAACCCGATTTTCTCTAATGAAGGCTCATATAGGGCGAAAAGAGGCGCGGGCAGTCCGCCTCCAGAGAGAGGGACTGGCCACTCTCCCTTCAGCCTTAGCGATTATCTCCCTGGTACTCTCGATGGCATCGGGGCTCACCGAGACCGAGGTAATCCCCCATTTTACGAGCTTCTCGGTGAGCTCAGGATAAACCGAAGGCGCCTGTCCGCAGATGGAGGCGGTAACCCCTTTCTTAACTGAGGTTTTAATCGCTTTCTCCAGAGCTAACATCACCGCCTCATTTCGCTCATCGAATTCCTCCTCCAGCTTTGGGCTATCCCGATCGATCCCGAGGATGAGCTGGGTCAGGTCGTTGGAGCCAATGGAGATGCCATCGATGCCCACATCGATGAATTCATCGATGAGGAAGATATTGGAGGGCACCTCAACCATCATCCAAAGCTTGAAATCCTCGGAGGAGCGAAGTCCCTCGTCCTTCAATATCCTCACCAACCGAGCCATCTCGCCAACCGTTCTCACGAAGGGGATCATCACCCAGAGATTCTGATAATTCTCCCTCACCTGCTTGACCACCTCTATCTCCATCTTGAAGACGTCGGCTTCCCTCACATAGCGAGAGCACCCCCGGTAGCCAAGCATGGGATTCTCCTCAATATCCTCGTATTCCTCCCCGCCCTTGAGATTTCGATATTCATTGGTCTTAAAGTCGGTAGTCCGGTAGACCACCGGTCGAGGGTTAAAGGCTCTGGCGAAGGTGGTAACGCCCTCAGCGAGCCGCGCCACGAACTCCTCCCCCCTCCCCTGGCTGATCATATAGCGAGGGTGTTCCCCGATCTCGGCGATCATAAACTCGGCGCGGAGCAGACCCACGCCATCGACATCGCGGCTGGCGACCCTTTCCGCAAGCTCCGGCTCGGCGAGATTCACGTAAAGCTTTGTGTTCGTCTTGATTCGCGCCCTGGGTATAACCGATGGGATGTCGCGCGCCTCCCTGACGAGCCGGCCCTCAAAGACCTTCCCCTGGGAGCCATCCACGGTAACCAGTTGCTCATGCTTCAGAACCTGGGTAGCATTCTCCGTTCCCACCACGCAAGGGATGCCCAGCTCCCTGCTTACAATGGCGGCGTGGCAGGTTCTGCCCCCGCGATCGGTGGCAATGGCCGCCGCCCGCTTCATGGCGGGCACAAAATCGGGGGTGGTCATTTCAGCAACCAGCACATCGCCCTCTAAAATCCGATTGATCTCGGAGGGTTGGTGGATTATCTTGGTCGGTCCGGAGGCGATGCCCGGGCTGGCCGGGGAGCCGGTAAGCAGGGGCTCCTCTGTCGTTTCCGGTATCTCCCTCCGCTCCGCTGCTTCCTTTATGGTGGTCACGGGGCGGGTTTGCACCATAAAGAGCTCCTGCCCCTCTTTAGCCCATTCAATATCTTGAGGGAAAGCGTAGAGGTCTTCGATTCTTTTGCCAATCCTCGCCAGGGCAATGATATCCTCGTCGGACAATTTCTGCCTCGCTTGCTCCGCTTCGAGAATGGCCACTCTGATATTAGCTTTCTCGGGGTCTTTATCTCCTTTAGCATTGCGCACCAGTTGCCATTCCTGCTGGGCGAGTTTCTTATCGATGATCTTTAGCCCTTCTTTATCCACCACGTAGAGGTCAGGGGTCACCTCGCCGGAAACGATGGCTTCCCCCAAACCGTAAACCGCTTCGATAACGACCTTGCCGCGATCGTTGGTAACCGGATCCAGGGTGAACAGGACGCCCGAGACCTCCGACTGCACCATCCGTTGCACTGGCACCGCAATGCCGACGGCAAAGTGGTCAAAGCCCTGATGGGCCCGATAGAAGATCGCCCGCGGCTCGAAAAGGGAAGCCCAGCAGCCTTGCACCGCGGCGATAACCTCCCTTTCCCCCGCGACATTGAGGAAGGTGCGCTGCTGACCGGCAAAGGATGCCTCAGGCAGGTCCTCAGCAGTGGCTGAGGAGCGCACCGCCACCAGACCGCCGCCCATCTTCTTATAGGCTTGCGCGATTTCCTGAGCGATCTCTTTGGGCATGGCGGCCGCATTGAGCAACCTTTTGATTTTTGAGGCAACCTTTTGAAGTTTTTCGCTATCATTGAGGTCTAAAGAGGAGAGCATCTGGCGAATTTTATCGGTGAGGTTTGATTTTTCCAGGAAATAAAAATAGCTCTGGGCGGTAATGATAAAACCCGGGGGCACGGGAATGCCGGACTTGGTCATCTCCCCCAGGTTTGCCCCCTTGCCGCCGACCTGGGGAATGTCCTCTTTGCCTACATCCTCAAACCAGACGACCCTGCGGTCCTTATCCATAAAACGATCCCTCCACCCCTTTTCCCATCTCGGTAACTTGTTATTATACCATATAAAGGCTCTTTTTTGAACCTCTTGTACTCGTTCAGGTGATTAGTGACACTTCACCTCTTCCTCATTGCCCCTGTCATTGCGAGCCAAAGCGAAGCAAGCTCATCTTTTCCCACCCGCCCTGAGATGTATGTCTGGGGGACACCCCCCAGACCCCCGCTAGAGGGGTTTCCCCTCTAGACTCCCCTTTAAGGATTGTTCGGTTGCTTGAAACCTGCTATACAGCGGCCCCTCAGAATGATACAAAGCGAAGGGCTCAGGGTGTCACCCATGTATCCGAACGAGATCACCCCTTGATCTGCTGGCCGGCCTGGCAACTGTGGTGTTATGGTCTAGCTCCAGACGAGCTTATCGGGCTCGCTAATCAGCTTCTTCTCCTTAGCGAGTTGGCGAATCTTAAGCAGGGTCATGTTAACCTCCGGGGTGAGGAAGCCCCAATCCGGCCCTGAGGGGATCCAGTAGGGGGAATTGATCCGTGCCACCTTCAGCTCTTTGGCGTTCAGATAGATACCAAACCTCTTTTGCTCCATGATCCGCTTCCTTTCTATCGCGCCGCATCCTTAAGCAGCGCCATCACCTCCTTACCCCGTTGCAAAACCCTATTTCAGCAGCCTTTTCGATCCTCATAGAACCCTCGATAGCTTTCTGGGAGAAGCTGGGCGATCCGCCCCATGATGAAGTCGGTGGCCAGGGATAATTGGGCCTTGGTCAACCTGCCATCGATGGAAGGCGGTTTAAAGGGCTCACCGATGTTCACGGTTATTTCGGGACGGCGAAAGAGGAAGGTTATTCCCTTGATCCTTTCCGTCCCGGTGATCCCCACAGGGAGGATCGGGGCACCACTTCGCAGGGCGACGAGCGAGGTCCCTGTGTAGCCCTGCTGCATCTGAGCCGTGGCGCTCCTTGTACCTTCGGGGAACATCCCCAGTGCCAGCCCCTCCTTCAATACCTGCTGTGCCTGGTGGAGTGCCGCCCTGTCCAATCCCCCACGGCGCACCGGAAAGGCCCGCCAACCACGCACTAGATGGCCCCCCACTGGATGGTGGAAGGCTTCCTCCTTGGCCATGAAGACGATCATCCGGGGAATGCTGGCCGAAAGCAGCGGGGGATCGGCGAAGCTGAGGTGATTGGCCACCACGATCAAAGGGCCCTGGGCGGGGATATTTTCCTTTCCCTTGACCTGCCATCGGGTCAGCAGGAGAAGCAGAAACTTCATGAGCATGGTCCCCAGATAGTAAAACCAGGGCATTAGCTTTCCCCAATCATGCCTAAAATCTCAGCGAGCACCTGCTTCGCGCTAAGGCCATCGGTATCGATGAGCCTGGCGTCTGAGGCAGGCTGAAGGGGGGAGATGGCGCGCTTGCTATCGATCTCATCCCTCCTTATCAGGTCGGCGAGGATGGCCTGGTAATCTGCTTTCTCACCGCGCTCCACCAGCTCGAGGCAGCGCCGCCTGGCCCGCTCCTCGAAGGAAGCACCCAGGTAGACCTTTAGCGCGGCGTGGGGCAACACCGTGGTGCCGATGTCCCGCCCTGCCATAACGATTTTGCCCCCCTGCGCCAATACCTGCTGCTCCCTCACCAGCACCTCCCTGACCCCGGACACCTTGGCCACCAGGGAGACTCCCGCCTCCACCTCAACACTCTGGATCTCTGGGGTTACATCCTGACCGTTGATGACTACGCCGCAGTCCTCGGTGGGCGAAAGTTCGATCTTGGTGCTCTCCGCGAGTCGGCGGAGCGCTTCTTCATCCTCAAGGTCGATATTGAGCCTTATGGCCTTCCAGGTGAGCGCTCGATACATCGCTCCCGTATCCACGAAGCGATACCCCAGCCTCCGGGCTAAAAGCCTGCCGATGGTGCTTTTCCCGGCGGCTAC
>JAUWZB010000138.1 GCA_030615555.1 Dehalococcoidales bacterium | reverse complement strand
GATGGTGGCATCAATGTTTTCGATCTTGAAACCCCCATTATGGAGCATATCGCCAACACGCTGGAGAAGCGTGATGCTGGATATATCTTTATACTGGGGGTCGGTATCGGGGAAATGGGTGCCGATGTCCTGCAAGGCGGCGGCGCCGAGGAGAGCATCGATGATGGCATGCGTCAGCACATCGGCATCGCTATGACCGCGGAGGCCGCGCCCGAATGGCACCGTCACGCCACCAAGCACCAGGGGACGCCCCTTGACCAGGGGATGAACATCATAGCCGATTCCCACGCGCATCTTTCACCCTTCTTGTCCGTAAACATAGGGGTTATTCCCTAACCTCGCTCCCTGAAAATGGCCTCCGCGAGGATGAGGTCCTCAGGGGTTGTCACCTTTATGTTAGTATAAGAGCCTGGATAGACCTTAACCTTATATCCCAGATTCTCCACTAGGGTGGCATCGTCGGTGGCCTCGCCCTGAGCCTTGCGATAGGCTTCATTTATTATATCAAATCGAAACACCTGAGGGGTCTGCACGGACCAAAGGCGCTGACGAAGCGGCGTTTTTGTAACAAAGTGGTCTGAGGAAACGACTTTGATAGTATCGGTAACAGGGAGGGCCGGGATGGCAGCGCCACTCTGGCGAGCCTCACTAAGCCCTTCCTCAATCAGCCCTTGGCTAAGGCAAGGACGAGCCCCATCGTGGATTACCACCCACTGGCAGCCGGAGAGCCTCCCCAATCCCTCCTTTACCGAATCCTGCCGTCGTGCCCCACCGGGGCATACCTCGCTCACCTTGGACCAGCGATGCTCCTTAACCAGCCTCCACCCCTCATCCAGCCGCTGCTTGCTTAATACAATGACCAGCTGGTCAATGGCAGGACACCTTTGGAATACATCGACAGTATGGGCTAGGAGGGGCTTGCCCGCTAAGTTGGCGAAGATCTTTTCCACCCCACCCATTCGCTTGCCTGTGCCAGCGGCAACCACGATGGCGCCAACCTTTTCCATCTCTCACTCCGCTTTAGGGTGTGCGAAGATCATGCGCCCCGCCGCTGTTTGGAGCACCCTGGTAACCACCACTTCAATGCTGCTATTGATGTAGCGCCGCCCCTCCTCCACCACAATCATCGTTCCGTCGTCAAGGAAGCCGAGGCCCTGCCCGAACTCCTTGCCCTCTTGGATGATCCGAACCTCCATCTCCTCACCGGGCAGCACCACGGGTCTTACCGCATTGGCCAGCTCATTGACATTAAGCACCTGGACCCCTTGGATCTTGGCCACCTGATTTAGGTTGAAGTCGTTGGTAATAATGGCGCAACCGAGGGTCTTTGCCAGCTTCACCAGCTTACTGTCAACATCCGGGACATCCTTGACATCTATCTCAGAGATCTCTACAGGGATATTGGACTCCTGCTGCAGTTTAGTAAGTATCTCCAGGCCTCTGCGCCCGCGATTGCGGCGCATCGAATCGTAGGAATCGGCGATGTGGTGCAGTTCATCGAGGACAAATCTGGGGATGGTCAGTGACCCCGGGATAAAGCCAGCCTGACCTATATCAGCGATGCGCCCGTCAATGAGGGCGCTGGTGTCCACGATGAGCTTTCCATTGCGGGACACCAGCCTGCCTCTCGCTCCTTCGGGGAAGGGGATACCGAACATTCGGAAAAGCTCCCTTCTCTGTGCTACCATAATAGGTATGATCACCAGGCAGAGGAAAAGGCTGACGGCAATCGGGGTGATTTGTCCCCAGAGTCCGGGAAGCATGGAAAGGGGAAATGTCAGGAGCACGGAGATGAACAAGGCAATCACCAAACCTACGAGAGCAGCGAGAAAAACAACGCTTGGAATCTGCGGGAGCCACCGACTCCACAGATAAGGGGATCTCATATTTACGCACCTCCTCCACCCCCCCAGCCAACAAAAAAGCGGACTAACCTACACTTAGCGGAAACTTCCTTTAATATAAAAAAAGATTATAACTAAGAATAGCCTCGCCTTGTTTGCTAGGGAGGTAAAACTTATCAGTATATGCTAACACAAAAACGGGGGCATGTCAAAGTGGAGCGCCTTATCCGATGAGGAACTGGAGCAGCAGGCGCAGCGTCCAATACCCAGCGAAGGCGATAATCCAGCCCTTGACCGTCTTGCCCAGAAGCAACAGGAGGAGAAATTTCCAAAACGGGTAACGAAGCGCCCCAGCGGTAGCGCCGGCAAGGTCGAAGGCAGGGTTTGGTATGCTGGCAAATAAGAAGAGGACTAGAGAACCCCTCCGCTTCATCCAACCCTTTAGCTTAATATAGAGGCTCCTTTTCTCCATTGACGCCCTACCGCTATAGCCCGCCATATAGCTGGGGATCTCACCGATGGGCTCTCCTAGCCCCGCCATCAGCCCTACAAACCATGGATTTAATATTGCGCCCATAATAAAAACCACGGGCATGCT
>JAUWZB010000146.1 GCA_030615555.1 Dehalococcoidales bacterium | reverse complement strand
GGCGATAGAGAATTGAGCGACAAGCTCCCCTAAATAGCCACATTCCTCCAGATTTTTCTCTCGCAGCAGCCCGAAAAGAAAGCCAGCGGCGAAGGCATCGCCGGCACCGATAGTATCTCCAGGCGCTCGCTTCGTTCTTTTGGCTTCGATCATATATTCCCGGTCGCCAGTCGCTAGGTAACAGGCGGCGGTGGTCGTTCCTTTGGTTATCCCCTTGCCAAGGGATATAGCCACAATTTGGCACCCCTCATCCAGGCACCGCTTAGCTCCCCTTTGAAAGTCCTCGCCTGTTAGCTCCTCTATTTCCTTTCGGTTGAGGAAAAGGATATGGGTTCTCTTTATTATCGGGGACAGGGCCGCGAGCCCCCTGGCAGCATATATTGACCCCGGTGCGAAGCTCACTTTGACGGAGGGGTATATCCTATCCATTAATTGCTTTTGGATCTCTAGCTGCCTTTCCCCCACAAAGGAGGAGAGGTGAAGTATCTGGGCTTGTTTAATATAGTCCAGGTCTATGTTATCGCGCTCCAGCAGGCCGTTGGCGCCAGGTGATACATAGATGGCTCGCCGGCCTCGCTTATCGGTGAGACACAATGTGGCGCCTGTTTTCGCCTTTCTTACCATGATCTGCCCCGTATCAACGCCTACATTCCTGAAATCCTTTAGGAGCATCCTCCCCTCTTCATCGTCGCCCAGGGTGCCGAGAAAGCCCCCACTAACCCCGAGCTTGGCCAAGCCGTAAATGGTATTCGCTGCCGAGCCCCCGGGCGATAGGCGGAACTCCATCACGGGAGCCTCACCATCGCTCAGGATACGCGCCACACTATAGATTTGATCTATATTCAGCGCCCCAAAGCCGATTACCTCGATGCCCACCTTCTCCTCCTAGCCTAGTTTGCCCGCTTCCTCCCGAACCAGCCGGCGAATCCTCTGATGAATCTGAAGCGGCTCCTCAAGGTTGCTCCTCCTCTCAAGCCACTGAAAATTTTCTCGGTCTCCTTTGCCCACAGCCCGCTTTTCGATAGCCCGTTCCACAGCTACCCGCCCCCCTTCCTCCCAGGCATCGAGAGCGATCTTCAAATCGCCGAGGTTTGTGGAGGCCAGGCCTATAGTGGCGTAGGGGAGAGCATATTCGTTGGCATTGAAAGCGATGGCCAGCCCCCCGGCGCGATCTACCGTCTCAAGCATTCTGGCATCGGTGATGCTGTCGCCGACAACGACCACCTGCTCCGGGAATTGACCATGAGCCCGGGCAAATCTGCGAAGCGCCGCCGCCTTCCTCCTCCCCCCTATCGGCTTCACCTCGCGAAGGGCGAGGCCGAGGCTGGTTCGAGGCAATTCCACCCAGAAGAAGCGGTCGAGACGCTTTTTCATCCCTTCATCATCCCCGGGCTTCAGCGCCAGAATTTCTTGCTCTATCCCCGCCACCATGGCGAGGTTCTCTTCTCTCGCCAGGCTCCGATATCGCTTGATAGGGAATGCGGTGCAGGCGAGGTTCTCTCGGGCAATGCCCACCCGCTGCATGATGCGGTGGGCATATTGCTCGTAGCTGGTGCTGATGCAGAAGACCTGCCAATCCACCAGGCTCATGATAAGCTCCCGTGCCCCCGCAACGAGGGCTGCCCTCTCGGCAAGCCCGATGATATCCTCCTCGGTAATGCCGTGATGAATTAGAAAGGGGACGATGAGTGCCAGGGTATCTCCAGGCTCATAGCCCTCCCGGCCTTCGAGGGCCACGAGGTCATCGTAGCGGCTGATGACCTCGAAGACCTGACCCCCATTGGGGAAGAGCTTCATCAGCTCATAGGCGTTATCCTGAACCGATAAGGGGCCTTCCATGTCAAAGAAGATGAGGTTCATTTTTTTTCGTTCTATTGCCTCTGTGAGATTGTATCCATCGATCGCTTGACCACTATTATCGACCACTCTTCCCCCCTCGATCCTGACCCTGCCCTCGCTGAAGGCTTTTAGGGTGGCAATGATCAGCGGGAACTCTCGCGCCAGACCGTGCCTTCGGATCTCTCGGAAAAGGGCGTTTCCTTCGCCCTCTTGGCTTTTTACCTCTGCTATAGAGCGCCCCTTTATCTCATCCCAGTATCTATCGAAGGGCTCGCCCCTGAGCGAAAAAATGCCATAGGTCACCGGA
>JAUWZB010000067.1 GCA_030615555.1 Dehalococcoidales bacterium | reverse complement strand
GCATCATCAAGCCTGGGGCTCTCGTGGTAAGCGCGCCGCAGCCCAGCGAGGCTGAGGGGGTGATAAAAGAGGTCTGTCGCCACCACGGGGCAAGCCTTATCGCGGTGGGCCGGGATGTCACCTGGGAAAAATTGACTTCAGGCTTAGCAGGGCAATCTTTTGAGGTAATGGGGAAGGCAAGGAGTTATCAACTCACCATTCCCCTCCTTGGTGAGCACCAACTGGAAAATGCCGCCACCGCCGTCGTCGCCCTGGAGGCTCTCGCTATCGGGACTGAGGACATCGCTCAGGGACTGGCTCAGGTTCGGTGGCCGGGGCGGCTGGAGATCCTGAGCCATGAGCCGCTTTTCCTGGTCGATGGCGCCCATAACGCCGACTCGGCAAGGAGGCTGAGGGAGGCCATCGAAGAGTATCTTGACTTTAATAGATTAATCCTTATAATAGGGGCGTCATCCGATAAAGATATAGCGGGGATCGTGGGGGAGCTGGCCTCACGTTCCAGCATGGCTATTGCTACTCGTTCCCGTCACCCCCGGGCGCTCGCGGCTGCCTTGCTCCTTGAGGAGCTGGAAAGGCAAGGGGTGACGGGGGTGATGGCGGAAAGCGTGGCCGCGGCGGTTGAGGGCGCTCTGCGGATGGCGGGGCCAAGGGACCTCATTTGTGCCACAGGGTCGCTCTTCGTTGCTGCCGAAGCGATAGAATACGTAAAGGGCATCTTTACGACTAAGCAGCTCCGACTTACTATAGGGAAAAAGGCGAAGATAAGAGCAAGTGAGAGCAAACGAGAGAAATAGCAGGGATTATTTAATATAAGCGGTTCTCTTCTCGCTTTACCTATGTGTTAAACAAAGTTCTTGGCGATTGTAATTCCCGGGAGCGCGTTTTATGCTGGGTGTTGCCATCGCCTAGGCTGATGTTCATCAGGGAGGGGTTGTGATGGCTGGGTTATCGCCCGTTATTTGAGAAGGTAGGTGCACCATGGAGGAGCGGATTGGGTATCGAGTGGTAGGCAAGATCAAGGCGGTCAAAGGCGTCTGTCCTGTCGGTCACAAGGTAGGGGAAAGGTTTGAGCTTAGCGGTCACCATACCGGGGGTCTTTGCGGCTTCTTATACCACGACGTCTTCCCTTACATCATCATGCTCCAGTTCGGTGGCGGATTCCCTCCAGACTGGGGTGACCCGGACGTGATCGCGCTGGACTGCGTAGACAAGGACAATCTAGTCACTATAGAGCTAAGGAGGATAAAGTAGGCTTAGGCCCCCTCTAGCTTTGCCCCCACCTTTAGGGAAAGGGATTCCTCAGGCAGCATTTCAGATAGAATCCTTTGAAGTGCCAGGGTATGGCTGCAAAGCCCCCATTTGGAGAAGAAGCTACAAGAGCAGTGCCACTGCCCCTCTTTATAGCTAATGTTATAGGTGTTGTGTTCCCCCCGGAAGCTCACTGTGAAGTCGGAAAAGGTGATGCGCTCCCGCTCCTGGGCATAACGCTTCGCCTTTTCAATCTTGCCGATGAGACTTGATTGCATAATTCCCTCCTGATAAAAAAGCACCCCGTTTTTATCGGGGTGCTCCACTCCTCCCAAAGATTAACCAAAGCATCTCCCAAATATTCTATTCCTTGCCACCAGTGAAGTCAAGAGATTGACTCCCCATTGAATTCGTGTTATAAAGTGAAAAAAGCTTTCCGAGCTGCCACGCCTAAACCTTTTTCGTACTAGCGGAAGGGAGGAGGAGGTCTTTTGCCCTTTTCGTACCGGCGAAAGGTGTCCAGAAGGCCTTTGTGAGGACGAAAAGGGCATGGCGAGCAGCCGATACGGTGTAGGGGGAAACGCCTGCACCCCCCGTGTTTGGAAAGGAGGGCTTAACGGTAGGCAAGTTGTGCCTATTAATGCCTCCTTTCGGAGGCTTTTTTCGTACTATCGCACTGGGGCGAGGTATCGGATGTGAAGTATATAAATGCGAACCCCTCTAATCCTTTTTTCGTTCTCACAGGAGACTTCCATGCGCTAAATCTGTACTGATTTGCCACAAAGCCAGTATTTGCCTTTTTCGTTCTTTACGGAGGACTTTCATATGCTAACCGTTTACTGATTTGCCTGATGCCCGCATTCGCCCTAGTACGAAAAAAGGAGGTTTTATGATGCGAAACATCCTGAGATGGAGCGCGCAACGGAGGCTGACCATCACTTTCCTCCTCCTGGGGATGGTTATCCTGCTCTTCATCTTCATCCCCCTGGCCAAGATGATCTTCTCCACCAGCCCCGCGATACTGTGGGACACCCTGCTTGATGGGGAGGTGAGGAGCGCCATCGGGCTCAGCCTTTACACCGCGCTGATCGCCACGGTAGTTGGGCTTGTTCTCGGGGTGCCACTGGCCTATTTCCTGGCGCGCCACAGTTTCCCGGGGAAGAGGTTTGTGGAGGCGCTCATCGATGTTCCCATAGTGGTGCCCCACATCGCCGCCGGTATTGCCCTACTATTTGTTTTTGGAAAAAATTTTCTTGCGGGCAGCGCCTTCCATGCAATAGGCATCGATTTCGTATTTGCGGTCCCCGGAATCGTCATCGCTATGATCTTCGTAAGCGTCCCCTTTCTCATCGACTCGGCAAAGCAGGGGTTTGAGAAGGTGGACGTCAGGTTGGAAAAGGTGGCACGCACCCTGGGGGCCTCGCCCCGGCAAACCTTCTTCAGGGTATCGTTGCCCCTAGCCAAAAGGAGCATCTTTGGCGGCACCGTGATGATGTGGGCTAGGGGGATAAGCGAGTTCGGGGCAGTGCTTGTCCTCGCCTCCTACCCCAAGATCGCCCCCATCCTGGTCTATGACCGCCTGGAGGAATATGGCCTCGACTACGCCCTGCCCGTGGCCACCCTACTCATCATCATATGCATTGTCATATTTGTGGCGCTGCGGACTATCGCCTATCGGGGGGAGCGGGCATGATCGAGATAAAGAAGCTGACAGTGAATCTGGGGGACTTCCTCCTCGATGGGGTCGATCTCAAGGTGGAAAAGGGGGAGTACTTCATCGTCCTGGGGCCCACGGGGGCAGGGAAGACGGTGCTCCTTGAGGCCATCGCCGGGCTTCACCCCGTAAGGAGCGGGGAGATCTGGCTCGATGGGAGGGAGGTTACCAAGCTTGAGCCAGAGAAAAGGGGGATCGGGTTTGTCTATCAGGATTACGTCCTCTTCCCCCATCTCTCGGTAAAGGATAACCTTCTCTTCGGGCTGAAGCAGACGAAGCGGCCAAAGGAGGAGATGGGAAGGGTAATGGAGTGGCTGGCTGAGCTTTTGGGGATCACCCCGCTTCTGGAACGAAGCCCCGATACCTTAAGCGGTGGGGAGCGGCAGAAGGTGGCCCTTGCCCGAGCCCTCAGCACCAGCCCGGAGGTGCTTCTCCTTGACGAGCCCTTGAGCGCCCTCGACCCGCAGCACCGGGAGGGGGTGCAGCAGGAGCTGAGGCAGATCCACCAGCGTCTGAAGCAGACGGTCATCCATGTGACCCACGACTTCGAGGAGGCGATTGCCCTAGGTGACCGGATCGCCGTTTTAGGCGCAGGGCGCATCCTTCAAATAGGGAAACCAGATGAGATCTTCCGCCAGCCCAACTCGGAATTTGTCGCCCGCTTCGCCATGACACGCAATATCTTCACCGGTGAGGTGCGTGATGGTGATCACGGGCAGGCGATCATCGCCATCGAGGGCACGGAGTTCGAGGTGGTGACCGAGCTCAGGGGGCGGCTTCATGCCTCCCTGCGCCCCGAGGACATCCTCATCTCCGAGGAGCCTCTCATCTCCAGCGCCCGAAACTCGCTTAAGGGCACTATCACCGATATCGCCGACCGGGGTGCCACCCGCTACCTCACGGTGAGCACCCCGCTGGATTTTGTGTGTCTGGTCACCCGCCGCTCCTTCGAGGAACTGGGCCTCGCCGAGGGTGAGGAGGTCTATATAACCTTCAAGGCATCGGCGATACATATTTTTTAGAAAGAAGATCAGGGTGAAGAAAATAGCATTATCCCTTGTGGCGCTGGCTCTGGTGGCCAGCGCCTGCTGCTCCCCCCAGCCGGGCCTCATCATCCTTCACGCGGGAAGCCTTGCGGTGCCCTTTGATGAGCTGGCTGAGGAATTCGAAGAAACTTATGGGGTGAAAGTGGTCACTGAAGGGGCGGGGAGCCGCACCACGATAAGAAAGGTGACGGAGATGGGCAAGCCCGGTGACCTAATCGGCTCAGCGGACTTCAGGGCTATCGAGGAGCTGATGTTCCCCGAATATGCCGACTGGTATATTTGCTTTGCCACCAACGAGATGGTGATCGCCTACCGGGACAGGGCTCCCTTCGCCAATGAGATAAAAAACGGCGAGCGCACCTGGTATGATGTCCTCCGCAATGAGGATGTGACCTATGGCCACTCCGACCCCGATGCCGACCCCTGCGGCTATCGAGCCCTGATGGTGTGCCAGTTAGCGGATAATTATTACGCAGCGCCCGGGCTATATGATGACTTGATTCATGGTGAGGG
Source organism: Dehalococcoidales bacterium (assembly GCA_030615555.1). Taxonomy (GTDB): domain Bacteria; phylum Chloroflexota; class Dehalococcoidia; order E44-bin15; family E44-bin15; genus JAUWZB01. The sequence goes on along the minus strand of JAUWZB010000067.1, from coordinate 807 downwards.
GATGGATCAAGGCAGATATAACAGCGGCAGAGAGGTGGTAAGGCCCAAATCAGTGGAACTTCTCTACCTGCTTGATTCCGGGGACCTGGACTATGCCTTTGAATATCGCTCCGTAGCCATACAGCACGGATTTGAGTATTTAGAGCTTCCTGACGAGATCGACCTCTCAAGCCTTGATTTTGAGGATTTCTACGCTACCGCTGAAGTAGAGGTAACGGGCAAGGAGCCGGGGATCACCGCTACCCTGACCGGGGCACCCATCGTCTATGGGGTCACTATCCCCAAGAATGCCTCCCACCCCGAGCGAGCGATAGCTTTCCTGAAACTCCTGCTTGGCCCCCGGGGGCGGGCGCTACTCTCAGATTGTGGTCAGTCACCCATCGTGCCGGCGATCGCCAGCGACCGGGATAAAATTCCCGAGGGGCTCAGGGAGTTTGTTGCCGAATAATTAAAGGTAAATTTGTTTCAGGCTTCTGCCGCTATCGATGAAATATGCGCAGCGTCAGTCTGATATCCGCGAGCCTTCCAGTAATTGTCCCTACCAGCCTTGCCATCACGCTATAGCCCATATTACGGTTCGCGTCCAATAAAGAACGCAAGCGCCTCCCATTTATGGCGATCAACCTGACCGGCTGCACGGCCCTTGCCGTCATGATGTATACAGGAGTGCCCCCGACTGCGGACCAGCCAAAGATCTGCCCCTTGGTCAGTGTCTCCACCGTGGTCTGTTTCCCCACACCAGGGGTAGGGGAAAGGCTCATATCCATGGCCACTCTCCCTATTTCGATAATGTAAAGGTCCTCGGCC
>JAUWZB010000014.1 GCA_030615555.1 Dehalococcoidales bacterium | reverse complement strand
GAGGGCTTACTCAGATCAGCGATGCTCAGGAGATAGCGGGGGTTGTGGCCCAAGTGATCGCCACCAATGCCCAGGCGGTGGCGGACTTCAAGAGGGGGAAGGAGCAGGCACTAACCTTTCTGGTGGGGCAGGTGATGAGGGGGACGAAGGGGCGGGCTAATCCCGCTATGGTGAATAAACTCTTAAAGGAGAGGCTGGGGGGCTAATCATGCAGACCTATCTCAATATCGCTCAGATTATAGTAGCCATAGTATTGATCATTGCCGTCCTGCTTCAGGTGAGGGGAGGAGGTTTGGGGGGCATCTTCGGCACGCAGACGGGTATGTATCGCACGAAACGGGGGGTCGAAAAGACCATATTCCGCTTCACCATTGCCCTGGTAGTGATCTTTATCATCATCTCGATACTTGCGGTTAGGGCTACCGGTTAGCATTATGGATATCATTACACTGACCACCGACTTTGGCACCGATGACCCCTACGTGGCAGCGATGAAGGGGGTGATCCTCAGCATCAATCCCGAGGTTACCATCGTCGACATCTGCCATACCATCAAGCCCCGGAATATCGCTCAGGCTGCCTACATCTTGAGCACCACCTATCACTACTTCCCCAAGGGCACTATTCATATCGTGGTTGTTGACCCCGGGGTGGGCACGGAGCGACGGGCAGTGCTACTTATCACCCCTCAGGCCTTCTTCCTTGGCCCCGACAACGGTGTGCTGGGCTACATAGTGGAGGAAGCCTTCCCCGAGCTTGAGGCGATCGCCCTCACAAATCCCCGCTTCTGGCTCTCCCCACTTAGCAACACCTTTCACGGTCGCGACATCTTCGCCCCCGTTGCCGCCCATCTCTCCCTGGGCGTCCCGTCCCACGAGTTTGGCGACCCCATTCCCTCCCTCGTTACCTTTCCCATCCCCCGGCCGCAACTTGGCGAGGACGGGGTGCTTATTGGTCAGGTGATTCATATCGACCGCTTTGGCAGTCTGATCACCGATATCAAGCGAGAGGACCTCCCCAGGGGCAGGCTCTTCATCGAAGTTTGTGGTCATATCATAGACGACCTAAGCTCCTCCTATGATGAGGGCGAGGAGCTCCTGGCGATCATTGGCTCAAGCGAAAGGCTTGAGGTATCAGTGAAGAATGGCAGTGCCGCCAGGTTTCTCAGGGCCAAGGTTGGTGATGAGGTGAAGGTGGGGATCAATAAATCATCACTGAAAGGGAGATAGAGATGGAGAAAATCGATAGCAAGGTGAGGATCACCATTCTATAGTTATGGAGGGATAGTACCATGGATACTGTTAAAACCTGGGTATTGGAGACAAGGCCGCAGTTCCTACTGCTTACCCCGGTTTGTGTCTTCAGCGGGGTAGCAGTCGCTCTCTACGAGGGCTTTCCTTATTTTAATGCCCTACATTTTGTCTTAGCCTTTCTGGGTGCTTTGTTCGCTCATATAAGTGTTAATGTTCTTAATGACTACTTCGACTATAAAAGTGGGATAGACCTCAAGACACAGCGGACTCCCTTCAGCGGTGGCAGTGGCATCCTCCCCGCGGCGCTGCTCGGGCCAAGGAAGGTTTATCTCCTCGGCATAGGAAGTTTGGCCGTCACCATTCTTATTGGCGTCTACTTCCTTTTCATCTATGGGTGGACCATATTGCCCATAGGGCTTTTAGGCGTAGCACTGGTCCTTTTATATACGCCTTACCTAACCAAATTGCCTGGGGTAACTGAACTTGTAGGTCCTGGGCTGGGGTTCGGACTAATGGTGCTGGGCACCTATGTTACCCAGACGGGAGCCTATAGCGTAATGGCGGCAGTGACCGCAGTTATTGTAGGCCTATTTGTCGCGAATCTCCTGCTGCTTAATGAGTTTCCTGATGTGGAAGCTGATAGAAGCGCAGGGAGGAGGCACATCCCCATAATATTGAGCAGGGGGAAAGCAGCTTGGATATATTGTTCGATAATGGCAATAGCCTATGCTCTACTCATAGGAGCGGTTACTGCCAAGGTGCTTCCCTTGTTGGCGCTATTGGGACTAGCGACACTACCGCTGGGCATAAAGGCAATAAGGGGCGCACTAAAGTCTCATAGTGATACCGGCAACCTTATTCCAGCAATGGGCATGAACGTACAGGTTGTACTCCTGACCCCTCTGCTGATGTCTGCTGGCATCCTTATCCGGGCCTTCACCCTCGGCTAGAGGAGTTTTTGAAGCGTGCCCTGACGCCGATGATCTATCTGGCGACAGGGCTTTTGATGGCGGTGGGGTTTATTATCGCGGTGTCCTGTGACCTATTCCACCACCACCGCCGTTCCAACGCAATCGACTCCGAGTATACCATTCGCGGTGTTCATGAAGTAGTTACAAGGCTGGAAGCGGAGATAGGGCTCTGATTTTGCCCGACGGTTAGTGAGGAGGCTTAATTGTATTGATGTTTTTAAATTCCAGTACCGTGAGTTTGACTGCACGCTCTAGCGGGATTCTTTCGATGCTGGAGGCGCCGACAAATCCTTTGGCCTCGGTGTGCTCATAAAGATAGGCGGTATCTTGGGGGGAGGCAAAAGGCCCGCCATGACCGAGAAAGATGATGCCCTGCCTCACCTTTTTTGCCGCATCAATCATTTGTTGAATCCGGGCGGCGGCCTCTCGATGTGGCATGGCATCGTAGCCTACTTCGCCGCCAGCGGTTCCGCCCACATGTGGAACCAGGCAGTCCACTCCTGCCTTGGCCATAGCCCGTGCGTCCTTGGGATAAAATACATAGGCCATGGTGAAGATATCCATTTCATGTGCCAGCCGGATCATCTCTACCTCTCTCTTGAATCCGAGTCCTTCCTCGTCCTTTTCCTTTCTCCACTCCGGATCGCGCATGAACCCGATAGTAGGGAAATTGGTGATCCCGGAGGCTCCGCAATCGAGGGCCCTTTGAATCAGCCTGGATAAATCCCTTTCGGGCGGCGGTTCAGTTGCTTCAAGGCCAGCCACGATCGGGGTATGTTCAACCACCTCCGCCATCTCGGCGATCATTTCCATTGTCACTGCATTGGCATTCTTCACAAAACTTGTCTGCTTCCCCATAAGCCGGGTTTTGCCTGAAGAATAGACCATGATCAAGTCCGCGCCTCCGCGCTCTGCGGCCTTGGCAATGATCCCGGCGCTTGCACCGGCTGCAATGATCGGCTTTTGGTCCTGCAGGGTTTGGTTTAAACGTTCCAGGATTTGCATTCTTATAAATTTTTGCGGCATGGAGCTACTTTTGACCTCTTTTCGATACTTGAGAGAATATTTGATGAAAGATGTCCACTACTTGTTCTGCAAATTCCTCATCGTTGACATGAGAATCAAATTCGAAAACATGGATTTCGGGCTTGAGCCTGGTTTTTAGGTTTTTGGCAAAAACCTGGTCAGTCTCCGGTTTATAAAAAGGATGGCCTTCTTTATCCACGGAGGAAAAGCCTTTTTTAGGAATCACGATCTTTACTGGTCCCAGCGCGGCATTTGCTCTATCGGCTATATTCTGGGCCGCTTTGGCCAATTCATCCGGGTTGGTTCTTACCAGGATGATCATGGGCCCGTGCTCATGCGTGGGCCGGCTTGAGTATTCCTCAGAAAGTGTATCCCGGGTGCCGGGGAGGATGAGCATGTCCAGCGCACCGGGCACGATGATCTGGGGTAGGGCTTTCTTTCCGGCCGAGAGTAGTCGCTCTTTGCCCAGGAGCAGTGTTTCAAACGATGTGAAATCAATGATTCCTTTCATTCGATCTTCCTCAATCAGCTCACCCAGGATTTCACTCCGGGCGTGAAAAACTACGGGGTCATATCCTTTTTCTTGAAGGAGTCTCAGGGCTTTTTCCACACCCGCGGTGGTAACTCCCAGCGCGGTAATTCCAATCATGGGCAAGGGCTCTAGTTTGGTTCGAACCTGGGCTGCCAGCATCCCTGCCATGGCATAGGCCGCCTGGACAAGGCATCTTTCCAGGTTTTCGGCATCTTCCTTAAGTGGCATCATCATAATATCTTTATTGTCCACCGATTGCCCGCCCATCACTGTTGTCAGGATCAGCTTGGGCACGCCTACAGGTAGGGCTTTCATTGCGGCAAGGGCTATGGAAGTGCCGGTGGTTCCTCCCACGGCCATGATCCCGTCAAATTTCCCCGCGTCATAAAATTCTCGCACCAACTTCTCTGCTCCCCGGGTCATCACCTTCACCGCCCCGGCCTGGTGGGCACCTTGTTTCGCGGCCTGGATCAATTCCGCAAGTTTTTTCCCGCCTGCATCGGCAACCGCCTTTCTAGCTATACTGGCCGGCATCTCCGGCTGGCCAAGAACGCCGGTATCCATAATCACTACTTCACATCCTTTTTCCTGTAACCTCCGCTTGATGGACTTTGCCAGTCCCCCGCGGGTATCAAGGGCAGCAAGCAGGACAACCTTCTTCAACTCGATCCTTTCATTTTTCTAAATCAAGCGGATTTTAAAGCTCGCGGGCAATGCGAGAGCCTTGATGAACCGCATCCTGGATTTTTCCTGGCTTGACGCAATCGCCGATCAGATGAAATTGTTTAACCTCGGGATCTATTTTCCCCGCGAGCCCATTTTCACTACACGACCCTAGCGCCCAGACTACAGAATCCGCTTCGAGGGTTTGCTTCCCCGAAACGCCTTGGATCACTACTCCCTCATCCGCAAACTCAACGGCCTTGCAGTTAGTCATTATTTTGACCCGGTTCCCCTCCAGTTTGGCCAGAAGATAAAAGCGGCTAATCATGGGCTGGTCCTCGATAAGAATCGGTTTCATTTCTACAATAGTTACCTCTTTGCCTTTCTCGGCAAGCAACCACGCGGCTTCGCTTCCAGCATATCCTCCACCGATGATGACTACTTTATCTCCGACCTCTTTTCTTCCAGTCAATACATCCACCGCGGTAAGGGCCTTTTCTTTATCCAGGCCAGGGATTTCAGGAGCCAGGGGATTTGCGCCCGTGGCCAGGATCAGGACTTCGGGCTTTTTCGTTTTTATCAGTTCTGGTGTGACCTCAGTATTCAACTCAACCTTTACCCCTAACTTCTTTACCTGGTTTTCCAGATAAGAGAGAAAATCTGCGATCGGCTTTTTAAACCAGGGCGCTGATGCTGGAATCAACTGTCCTCCGAGTCGGTCGTCTTTCTCATATAGGGTAACTTTATGGCCTCGCAGGGCAAGAACCCTCGCAGCCTCCAGGCCAGCCGGGCCGCCACCGACCACCATCACCTCTTTTATTTTTTCTGCGGGCCGGATCTGTGCTTGAGCTTCTTTCCCTAAGTCCGGGTTGACCTGACATCGGATTGGCCAGAAGTTTGAGATACTTCCGTAGCATTCATTGCAATAGATGCAAGGCCGAATATCATCCAACCTTCCTTCCCTGGCTTTGCTGGGAAGCCCCGGATCAGCAAGCAAGGGCCTGCCCATGGCTACCAGATCGGCCTTGCCTTCGCGGATCACCTCCTCGGCGAAAAGAGGATTGCCCAGTTTGCCCACCACAATAACAGGGATATTTACTGCCTTCTTGATCTCCTCGGCCAGGTGAACATTACACCCTTCGGGCATGCTCATAGTGGGGAATATTCGGCTGAACCAGGGCTTGGCTTCATAAATTCCTGCGCTTACGCTTATACAGTCCACCCCAGCTTCCTCCAGCCTCTGGGCGATGATCTTGGAGTCCTCCAGGGTAAGCCCGCCTTCGACATATTCCTCCGCGCTCATCCGCAAGATGATGGGGAAATCCGGGCCGAGGGCGGCCCGCATACCTTCGACGATGTTTGTGGCGAACAACATCCTGCCTTCAAGGTCTCCGCCGTAGTCATCCTCTCGCTTATTGGTATAGGGGGACAGAAACTGTGAGATAAGGTATCCGTGTGCGCCGTGAAGTTCCACGGCGTCGAATCCTGCCCACTTTGTTCTCTGTGCGCCTAGGATGAACTTCTCCTCCAAGTCCTCGATCTCTTCCTCGGTCAATTCTTGAGGCATCTCGGACCCGGTAGGAGGACACGGGACCGGTGAAGGTGCGATCAATGGAGTTCCCTCGGTGCACAGGGAATTATTCTGCCTTCCGGTATGATGAAGCTGTGTTGCGATTTTGGCTCCGTAGGCATGGACCGCCTCGGCCAGTTTATAAAGGCCGGGGACATACTTCCAATCATCAATTCGAATTGGGCTTACCCCCGCCTTTCCCCTCGGCCACTCTACGCATGTATTCTCTATGATGATCAGGCCGACACCACCCTTGGCCCGCTCAACATAATAATCAATGAAACGCTGGCTCACGGCGCCGAGTTCGGTCCCGAGATTGCTACAGATGGCTGGCATCACGATCCGATTCCTGAGTTCCATTTTGCCGATGCTTATCGGCTCGAAAAGCTTCTCGATTTTGGCCATGGTTTCCTTTCTTGCTTACTGCTAGGAAGCCTGCGCGAGAGCTAGAATAAGCTTTGTGCTTCCATCATTCCCACGATGGCTCCTGCGGCCTGGAAGAGAGTGTTTTTCAAAATCGAGTTCAAGCCCATGATATCGCAGGGGCTTTGAAAGAGGGCGAGATCATCCTCGTCTTCAACATCCTGAAGATCCAGAACAGTTGTAACTATAAGCTTCGGCAACCCCGGTGGCAGGGCCCGCATGGCTTCGAGGGCGATAGAGCTACCGGTGGAACCGCCCAGGCCTATCAGAGCATCCAGACGCTTCTCTGCATCAGCCTGGGACAGAAGCTTTCTCACGCCCTCAATCATCACCTCCGTGGCCTTGGCACGATCCGCTCCGGCACTCGCGGCTTCCTGGAGTTGTTCTAGCTTCACTCCTCCCGCAAGGGCAACCTCCTGGCGAGTGATGTCAGCCCGAATTTGAGGCTCGCCCATCACCCCTACATCAATGATCAATATCTGGTATCCTAGACTCTCAATTCGCTCCTTCAAAAAGGTGCACTCCGCTCCCTTGGTATCCATGGTGGAGATTATGCCGATCTTTTTCCGCTCGCTGGGCATAAGGAGCACCCCGGATCAGCCGGCCATGAACTGGCCACCGTTAACATGGATAGCCTGCCCCACGATATAGCGGGCCGCTTCCGAGCAGAGAAACAGGACTACATCCGCAATGTCTTCCGGCTCTGCTAGCCGGCCGAGTGGCACGCTCTTCAGATAATAATCCTGTGCCCCCTCCCAGACGCCCTCGTGCATGGGGGTATTGGTGATGCCCGGTGCCACTACATTGACATTGACTCCCTCCGGAGCCAGCTCCCATGCCAAGCACCGGCTAAAACCATGGACCGTGGCTTTGGATGAACAATAGCTCGCACCACCCCCTGACAAATTGGCTACCGATCCGAGAGAAGATATGGAAGACCCGATATTTACAATCTTGCCGCTTTCCCGGTCAGTCATGTGCTCCATCACCGCCTGGCAACAATGAACAGTTCCCTTGAAATTTACATCAAAGATGCGATCCAGCGTTTCATCCGACATCGAGGATATAGGCTCGGCGGAAATAATGCCCGCGCAGTTCACCAAGATGTCGATTTTTTCAAACTCATCAATTACCTTTTCAACCATATTCTCAACTTCGTCTTTTTTAGTCACATCCACTTTCACGGCAAGAGCCTTGCGTCCTGACCCGCGGATCTCCTCTGCAACCTTCTCCGCGGCTTCCTGATCAATGTCCACCGGGATTACATCGGCACCGAATCTAGCCAGCACCAACGCAACGGCCCGGCCGATGCCACTGGCCGCGCCCGTGATAATAGCCGACTTTCCGCTCAAATCAAATAATTTGCAAGCCTCTTCCAGTCCCATCAAAAAAGCTCCTTCTTCTAGAGAATCCCGATCTGCCTAAGCGCCAGAGCATCCGTCACCTCTCCCCGGAGCTTGAGCTTGCCTGTCAGGAAGGCTCTCTCCCCGGTCAACTTGCCGTTGAGCATCTTGACCCAGTCCTTGTCCTTCATCTCAATGGCAATCTTAGGCTCTGGGTGCTGGCCCTCCTTGATATCAAGTTTCTGATCCTTGATGGTAATAAACCACTGACCACCATTGTCTCCGCTGATGTTCAATTGCACTACAACATCAATGCCCGCGGCCTTGGCCGGATCAAATTTCTCCGGCAGGACGTTCTCGAAAAATTCCCTCGGGGTCTGAATCTCCATCAGATTCACCTCCATCATAAAGTTTTCTTATTTCAAGCTTATATAAGTGGCTTACAGAAGTCAATGCCATCTGCATCCTTGCCCACCTGTCCCCCGAAAAATATGGATCCTACTTGCCACGCAAGGAGTTACACAATCATTAATTAATTCGGCACGGAAAACTGGGTATTCTGACCCCATGAGCACGATTCAGGCTTGTGGAATGTCCGTGATGCACTTATGTTCATCCGGCAGGTCCTCCGGTATGCCGTGACGTTACTCTCTGTGTTCATGAAGTAGTTACAAGGTTAGAAAGGGAGATTGTATTAGCAGGATGAGGCGCTGCTGTATGGTGTCATGCTGACGGTTTTGCCTGTTGCCGCGGCAAGAATGTTGCGTGACCCGGCATATATCTAGCCAACGATGATGTCATCCAGGAGTCGCTTTGGCACGTGGTGAATGCCTTTACTATCGCGCCAGTACTTGATGTCCCCTGCAGGGTCGACTGACTCGATTACTACCGTTTCCCGGGGCTTGCCAAGGGCCAATACAAGAAGTATCTCATAGCGGGATGGTATCTCTAGAGCTTTGTGCAGTTCCTGTCTCTGTACTGAACCAATAATACAGCCACCTAAACCATGCTCAGTTGCACCCAGAAGAATGCTCTGAGCAGCAATTCCGTGGTCACAGTCAAAAGACAGGGTTACCTCTGTGTCCCCGAGTATAATGATGTATGCCGATGGTCTTTCCCCTTCACTCGGACCAGGCCAGTCTTTGAGATAACGAGCCCAGGCGAGGTATGGAAATATCAAAGCATTCTTTTGAGGGTCACAAGAAAGGATATATTTCAGGGGTTGCAAATTAGCTGCTGATGCAGAGAGTCTTGCAAGGTCAACAAGTTCTCTCAGTGTCTCATGTTCTATGGCAACTTCCTGATAGAATCGCCGATAGCTCCGGTTCCTAATTACTAAGTCTGCTATCATCCTAATCTCCCTGAGTATCATTATCCGAGCACATTGCTGAGTTTCATATGACAGCTACATAGACGAATTCCGGTTTCGCCCTATCTGCTCTGCCGCACCAAATGTTAGCATTAACTGCGCTCAAAAGGCAATTAGGCAAAAAGTCGTAAGAGAAATGGTCGATGTCAAAGGACAAAAGGCCTCCTATAATGAGGCCAAAAGGGTAAAGAAATTGGGTAGGTAGGGTGAAAGCCGACCTTAGATGGGCTTAGCTGGTGTTAGCCCTGGTAAGTGGCAGGGTGCTTGTGACCCCTCTCCAAGCATCTCAAAGCGTGACGGTCGTAGCGCAGCCAGCCTACCCTTGGAGCAAGATGTTGACCTATTCCACTACCACCGCTGTTCCATAGACCAGGAGCTCGGAGGCCCCACTCATCACCATCGAGGTAACAAACCTGGTGTCGAGGATGGCGTTGGCGCCCATTTCCTCCGCCTGCTGCACCATCCTGTGGATCGCCTGCTCCCTGGCCTGAGCCATCAACTTGGTGTATTCGCTGATCTCACCACCAATTATGCTGCGCAGTCCCGCAGTGATATCCCTCCCGATGTGCCTGGCCCTGATGGTGCTCCCTTTCACCATGCCCAGGGTCTTCACTGTCTTCTTACCCTCTATGTGATCTGAGGTTACGATGATCAATGCTTTACCTCCTTGATCTCCTTGGGCTCCTTGCGTGCCTTCTGAATCCTGTCCCAGCTCACATATCCCAGGAGCAAAACGAAGCCCACTGCGGCTATCCCAGCGAGAACCCTGAACCCTAAAGGGACTATGGGGTCGGTGAAGAAAGCTCTGGCAGCCCAGCCGATGATCCCCAGTATACCGGCACCGATCAACACCAAGGCGACATATTCCAGCGTTCTCACAGTCTCACCTCCTTAACGCGTCTGAAGCCCACATTCTAGAAGTGCGCTATTATACAGGTAAACCAGCAAAAAGTCAATATCCTTCTGCTTGCGAACTCCTTCACCTCTTATATCGCCACACCGTCCCTTGAGGGGTATCTTCGAGGATTACGCCAAGCTCTGCCAGCTCGGCGCGAATCTTATCGGCATCTGCCCACTCTTTTTTCGCCCGTAGCTCGTTCCGTTTATCAACCATTTGTTGGATATAGTAATCAACGGTACTATCTTCATCTCCACCACCCTTTTTCAGGGTGATGCTGGCCTGGGTTGCTAATCCTATCAGTACACGGGCGTCCACTTTAAAGCGGTATTCCTTGAACGTCAGCCCTAGTATTCCAGCCAGCTTAATCAGCTCCTTCTGTGCTTCTGTGACTGAATGCGCTTTGTCTGCAGCCCGGTTGATCTCCCAGGCGAGGTCAAAAAGGGCGGCGATGGCCTGGGCGGTATTAAAATCATCGTCCATAGCCTCCATGAAACGCTGGCGGTAGACGGCAGCATCGACCACAGGAGGGCCATCACCTCCCTGGCGACGAGACGCATGGCGTAGCCTCACCGCTCCCTCGTGAGCAGCCTCCAGCCCCTCCTCGCTGTAGGTGAGAGGGCTGCGGTAGTGGGAGCTTAGGACAAAGAGCCTGATGGCATCGGCGCTGTAGCGCTCCAGGGCCTCCTTAACGGTGATTAGGTTTCCGAGGGATTTACTCATCTTATCCGCGCCGAGCTGCATCAGCCCGTTGTGCATCCAGTACCTGACAAAGGGGCTAACGCCAGTGAAGGCTTCCGATTGGGCGATCTCGTTCTCATGGTGAGGGAAGATGAGGTCCTGCCCGCCACCGTGAATATCCAGGGTCTCGCCCAAGTATTTTAGGGACATGACGCTACACTCGATGTGCCAGCCGGGCCTTCCCGGACCCCAGGGGCTTTCCCAATGAGGCTCGCCGGGCTTGGCCGCCTTCCAAAGGGTAAAGTCCATCGCATGCTCTTTTTCGCGCTTATCCTCGCTACCACCTCCGGCCATCAGCTCGCTCAAGCCTCGATGGCTGAGCTTCCCATATTCTGGGAAGCTCCCCACCCGGAAATAGACATTGCCCCCCACCTCGTAAGCATGCCCCTTCTCGATCAGGCCAGCGATGACCTCGATGATCTTGGGTATCTCCTCAGTAGCCCTGGGGTAAATGTCAGCCCTTTTCACATTTAGGGCATCCATATCGACGAAATATTGCGAGATGAATCCCTCGGCAAGCTCCTTGGCGGAAATGCCCAATTGGTTGGCGCGGGCGATGATCTTGTCATCGACATCGGTGAAGTTCTGCACGTACTTCACCCGGTGGCCACAAAACTCAAGATATCGCCTGATGACATCGAAGAGGATATAGCTCATGGCGTGCCCGATGTGGCCCTCGCTATAGGGGGTGACCCCGCAGACATACATCTTTACCGTGTCGCTCACAGGGGTAAATTCCTCTTTTCGACCGGAGAGGGTGTTATAGATTTTCATTGCTTCTCGACCAGGGCCACCGCATGGGCGGCGATGCCCTCTCCTTTTCCCAAAAAGCCTAGGCCCGCCGAGGTGCTCGCTTTCACGGAGACCTGCTTTTTACCGATGCCCAGGGACGCGCCAATTTTTTGGCACATTTCGTCGATATAACCTGCCAGCCGGGGCTGCTCACAAAGGATGGTGGCATCAATGTTTTCGATCTTGAAACCCCCATTATGGAGCATATCGCCAACACGCTGGAGAAGCGTGATGCTGGATATATCTTTATACTGGGGGTCGGTATCGGGGAAATGGGTGCCGATGTCCTGCAAGGCGGC
>JAUWZB010000149.1 GCA_030615555.1 Dehalococcoidales bacterium | reverse complement strand
AGGACAAACTTCTGAAGCGGTGCCAATGGGCGATAGAGAACGCATCGGCAGCACTATGATACTCCAAACAACTGCAAGCAAAGATGGTCAAAAATTCCCAATCATGCTATTGCCTGTTGCTTTCATACTACCAAGAGTGGGCCTAGCCAAGAGCCGAAGCGAGGCAAAGCGACTTCTGGAACAAGGCGCTGTAGAGGTGGACGGTGAGAAGCTAATAGGCAACTTAGTCGGGGTTTACGACGGCATCATAATCAAAGTTGGCAAGCGCCGCTTTGTGAAAATCGTTGATGCCGATAAGAGAACCTGACACAGTTTTCCCATTTATCCCCCCATTTAGTCCGTCAGGTCGGTCGAAAAAGCTTCCTAATATTGGTGATTAGCGGTATAATGTCTGAAAATTGCTAAATATGGAGGCAGAGCATGCAGTTACGCATTCCCGGACCTACCCCGATCCCCGATGAAATCCTTCAGGAGATGACCAGGCAGATGATCAATCATCGCGGGCCTCAGTTCGCTGAGATTATCCAAAAGGCCACCGCCATCCTCAAAGACATGTTTCAGACCAGGGGGGACGTCTTTCTCCTCACCTGCTCAGGCACTGGAGGCATGGAGGCGGCCGTCGTGAACAGCCTTTCGCCTGGGGACAAGGTGCTGGCAGTGGCCAATGGCTTTTTCGGGGAGCGCTTCGCCGATATCGCCGAGCTATTTGGCGCTCAAGTTGAGAGGCTTCGCTTCGAGTGGGGCTCCCCTGTTGATCCACAGGAGGTACGCCAGGCGTTATCCCAGGACACCGGGATAAAGGCAGTGCTGGTGACCCATAATGAGACCTCCACCGGGGTAACCAACGATTTGGCTGCGATAAGCGCCGTGGTTCGAGAGTATGAAAAGCTCCTCCTGGTGGACGCCATCAGCAGCCTGGGCGCGATCGACCTGCCCACCGACGAGTGGGGGTGTGATGTGGTGGTTACCGCCTCCCAGAAGGGGTGGATGGCCCCACCGGGTTTGGCGATGGTCAGCGTCAGCGAGCGGGCGTGGCAGGCACAGGCTCAAGCGAAGATGCCCAAATACTACTGGGACTTCGCCAAGGCAAAGAAATTCCTAGATGAGAAAGGGCAGACCCCCTGGACCCCGGCCCTTTCCACTATTTATGCCCTCGCTGCTGCCCTAGAGCTCTTTCAGCGCGAGGGGCTCAAAAACATCGTGGCGCGCCATGCCCAGGTGGGTGCTAAGGCGAGGGAGGGGGTGAAATCGCTGGGACTCTCCCTCTTCCCGCAGGATAGATGCGCCTCAAATACGGTGACTGCGGTCAAAGCACCTGAGGGACTCGATGTGAAGAGACTTCTCAAGATTCTAAGGGAGGAATATAATACTGTCCTCGCTGGGGGGCAGCAGAGGCTGGATGGGAAGATATTTCGCATCGGCCATCTTGGCTATATAACGGAGAAGGACATCGATGCGGTGATCGAGGCACTAAAGACGGCCCTGCCTCAGGCGGGCTTCTCCGGGTGAGATAACGAGGGGGTGATGAAAATGGAGATCGAGGAGATCGGGGTCGGAGCTCGGTTAGGAATGCGGGGGCTAAAGAATAGAGGCCTCGTGGAGATCTCCGAGGACCCGAAGACCGGGGATTTTATCCTCGTTATCAGCAAGGGCATCCGCGAAAAATGGTACCGGAAGTGGTTAAGGATCAACCTTCCTGAGGGGATGTGGCGGGTGAAGTGCTCTAAGGAGGAGGTCTCTGAGGTGGTGAATAAATTTTTGGCGGAGAAGATTCTGACCTAGGGCGTGGTTTCTAATCCCAAGCGGCTTTATAGTTGAAGGCAGGTTAAAGGACGAAACGGGCGAAAAGGACGAAAAAATGAAGGTATTGATTGCAGACCCCATCGCTCAAGAGGGTATC
>JAUWZB010000028.1 GCA_030615555.1 Dehalococcoidales bacterium | reverse complement strand
AAACAGGCTGCTCATCATTGGACAGCTGATGAGGAAGGCGTTGAAGAACGAGATACCCCTTTTACCCGTGGCAGAGAAGGTGAGAGACGAGGTGCCGGCAATGGAGCCTGTCTCTCCCAGTCCAGACGATGGCTCCTTAGGGTACCAGCGCAAGCTCGTTGAGAGGGCCAAGAAGATATTCCTGTTCTTGTGCGGTGGCGCGGCGCAGAAGTACGGAATGGCCTTGGAGGAGGAACAGGAGATCCTGGGCCTGTTGGCCGACATTGCCCAGGAGGTATATGCCATGGAGAGCGGTCTTCTCAGAGCGCTCAAGTCCATCGAGTCTTTAGGGGAGCAGCAATCAAAAATAAAGATAGACATGGTGCGGCTCTATGTAAACGATGCTATGGTTAGAATAGGGGGTTATGCCCAGCAGATACGGGCGGCAATGGAGACAGGGGACGCGCTTGATAGTCAGCTGGCGACGTTGAGGAAAATATCGCAGTTCACTCCCATAAACGGCGTACAGTTGAGGAGGGACATTGCTGACCGGATCATAGAGGTGGGAAGGTTTACCTGTTAACAGGAATGCGCTCACAATTTACGTCCTGTCTTGGGTGAAGGGAAGTAACCATGGAGAAGATCTGGCTGAAGCATTATGATCCCGGCGTGCCCCCAACCATCGACTACCCCCAAATTACCCTGCACCAACTGCTGGAGGAATCGGCAAGCCGTTTCTCCGAGCATACCGCCATTATCTTTCCCGGAGCTTTCGACGACGAATATCTGATGAGCTACAGAGGGCTAGACGAGCAGGCCAACAAGCTGGCTAACGCTCTTCTAGAAATGGGGGTCAAGAAAGGCGACAGGGTGGCCTTGCTCATGCCCAATTGCCCCCAGTTCGTCATCAGCTACTACGCTGTGCTCAAGGCAGGAGCCATAGTGGTAGCCACCAATCCTCTATACTCGCCGCGGGAGATGGAGTTTCAGCTTAAGGACTGTGGCGCCGAGACCATCATCGTCCTCAGCCTCTTCTACAAAACAATTATGGGTTTGAAGGAGCGAACTAACCTGAAAAACGTGGTGGTAACCAATATCAAAGAGTACCTGCCGCCGCAGAGCCAGAAGATGTTTACCATTTTTGTGGAACGCCAGGAGGGGCATCGCGTCAGAATCCCCAGGGTAAAGAATATCTATAAATTCCAAGATCTGCTACGTCGTTACAGCATCGCGCCGCCCGCGGTAAAGACAGACCCCGACGACGTGGCGATGTTCCAGTACACAGGGGGGACCACCGGCCTTAGCAAGGCCGCGGTTGCGCTACACCGCAACGTGCTCGCCAACGTCTACCAGATGAGAGCCTGGGCAGAGCCTGTAGGCCGCAAGGAAGGCGAAGAGGTAATTATGGGGGTAATGCCCCTCTTTCACGTATATGGCATGGTTACGGTAATGCATTTTTCCGTGCTCACTGGCTCGGCAATGGTGTTGCTGCCCCGCTTTGAAACCGATAAAGTGCTTAGCGCCATCAATCGGTACAGGCCCGCTTTCTTCCCCGGCGTTCCTACCATGTACGTAGCCATTAACAACTATCCCGAAGTGAGCAAATATGACTTGCGTTCTATCGAGGCCTGCGTTAGCGGCGCTGCGCCGCTCCCGGGGGAGGTGCAGCAGAGGTTCGAAGAGCTGAGTAGAGGTAAGCTGGTAGAGGGCTATGGCCTCAGTGAGGCCCCTGTTGTTGTCACAGCTAACCCCATAGTCGGAATGCGCAAGATAGGAAGCATCGGGGTTCCTATACCTGATGTGGAGGCCAGGATAATGGACATGGAGACCGGCGAGAAGGAGATGCCCGTGGGCGAGGTCGGCGAGCTGGTCGTCAGGGGCCCCCAACTGATGAAGGGATACTGGAATCGGCCCGAGGAGACAGAGTTGGTGTTGCGCAATGGCTGGCTCTATACCGGGGACCTGGCCAGAATGGACGAGGATGGCTTCTTCTTCATAGTAGATCGCAAGAAAGAGATGATCCTCGCCGGTGGCTTTAACATCTATCCTCGCGAGATCGAGGAGGTTCTCTATGAGCATCCCAAAATCAGGGAAGTGGCCTGCTATGGTGTCCCCGACCCCTACCGGGGCCAGACGGTGAAAGTCGCCATCGTGCTCAAGGAGGGAGAGAGTGCTACTGCTGAGGAGATTATCGAGTTCTGCCGGCCACTCCTGGCTCGCTTCAAGGTGCCTAAGCTAGTGGAGTTCAGAGATGCGCTACCTAAGTCCCTTATCGGCAAGGTGCTGCGCCGGGTATTGGTGGAGGAGGAGAAGAAGAAAGCCGAGCTCGAGGCGCAACAGAGAGAATAGGCTGAGAAGTAACTGTAGTTCCTCGTGTTTAGCGCGGTCCGCTAGCATTTGTACGAGGACGGAACAAGCTACGTTCGCAAACGCCCCGCAGCTTCCCCGAAATAGTCTAGATGGGGGCAGCGTTTTCTCTCCTCCATCCCTAGCCGCATCTCATTGAGGTCATTGAAGACAAGATGTTCATTACGAACTGACAATTACCGGGGATGAAGCCTCTCAAGAAACAAGAAAGCTATTAACCAGGAAAGAGGAGAGATTGGAGGTGAAGTAGCGTGCTCAAGGAGTATAGTATTGAGGGCAAGGTTGCCATCGTTACTGGTGCGGCTCGGGGCATAGGCAAAGGGATTGCTGTGACTCTGGCTGAAGCCGGTGCTGACATTGTCGCTGTGGACCGAACGACGGAGGAAAACGAACAAACTGCAAGCGAGGTTCAAGATTTCGGGCGGCGATGCCTCGCTATCACGACCGATGTCACCAAGGAAGACCAAGTGCAACGGATGGTTAGCGAGGCTATATCGAAATTCGGGAAAATCGACATATTGGTTAATAATGCTGGCAAAGGCGCTAGGCGGGTGGTAATACCCCTGGCTGAGCATAATATACGCCCGATAACTGACGAGGACTGGTATGACGTGCTGGATCTCAACTTGAGAGCTATCCTGTTATGTGCTAGGGCTATAGGCCCCCATATGATCGAGCGACGAAAGGGGAAGATCATTATCATTACCTCCGCAGCTGCAATAAGCGCATTTGATCATAATAGCCTGTATTGTGTGAGCAAAGCGGCAGCGGCTAGATTTACCCAGACGCTGGCCCGAGAATGGGCTCCCTATAACATTAATGTCAACGCCATCGGCCCTAGCTGGACGCTAACCGAGGCAGCCAAACTGATGCTGGAGAAGAGTGAAGACTACAGGCTAAAAGAGATGGCCCGTATCCCCATGGGGAGAGCTGCCACCCCGAGGGAGATAGGTCTTCTTGCTGTTTACCTCGCTTCTGATGCCTCCGATTTCGTTACTGGGCAGAATATCTACATAGATGGGGGATTGACCGCCGGGGGCTGATTTCTGCACCTGTTTCCAAGAGAAGGATCTCGGCTAAGCCCGATACACCTTGCATAGTAATGCCCGGTTGCACCAGCCCCCGGACAGCTCGTCGCAGGCCTCAGGCTCATCGAGCGTGAGCACGTTGGCATTGGACTCCCACACCCCGCTCAGGCACGGCTCGTTGGCGGCCTTCTCGGGGAACCACCAGTTAGCCTGGCAATTGACCACGTTGGGCAGTATTCCAGGATTGTACCTCGCCTTCTGCTTGATCCTGCCTCTCCTGGTCTCGATGTAGGCCCAGTCGCCATCACCTATCCCAAGCTTCTGGGCGGTATCGGGGTGTATATCCATCAGCGGGTCGGGATGTTTCACTCGCCCCAACTCCTGCTGCATGAACTCAGACTTGAACATGGGCATGAAAGTACCCCCCGTGTTCAAAATCAGGGAGTACTCCTTAGCAAGTTCGGGGGTGCTGACCGGGCTTTCCGGAGGCTCTTTATAGTGGGGCAATGGGTCATAATTTAGTTTTTCCAGGATGCTGGAGTAGAGTTCGACCTTCCCCGAGGGGGTGGGGAAGCCAGTCTTCAGCCAGGGTTGCAGGTCGAACTCATCGGGGAAAAGCACCATTCTCTCCATAAGCTCGCTAAAGCTTATGCCTGTGGGCCTCAGGCGGTATTCACTGGCCTCCTCCAGCGTCTTCCAGGGCCAATACTCCTCTCCCTGTCCCACGGCGAGGGCCAGGCCGCGGAAAAACTCGTATATGTCCCGGCGCTCTCCCAGCGGCGGTATCGATTGCTCACCACCAATCACCAGGCTGCCGAAATCCATCATGTTACTGCACATGACCCGCTCCATCCAGCTAGCGCCCGGCAGCACGTAGTCCGCGATCTGAGCTGATGGGGTCATCCACAGCTCCTGGACCACATTGAGTTCCAGGTTGGGGCTCTTCATCGCCTCATAGACCAGCTTGATGTTGCCGGCCCAGGACAGGGGATTTGAGCCCCAGGCAATCAGCGCCTTTATGGGATACGGCTTGCCGCTGAGGATGGCACGCCACAGCATCGGCGTATGGGCATTGGTCTGGACGCCCACCGGGGCTGGCATACCGTAAACCCGCTCAATATGTTCCGATGTCAGGCTCCAGCCGATAAGGCTTAGCAGCCTGCAGACATCGGCTCCCATTTGCTTTCGCCTCACTTCCGGAGAGAGGAGGTCTATCATGATGAGCTCTGCCTCAGTAACGAACCTCCCCCCATTAATCTTCTGTCCCGGGCGCGTGATTAGGTCACCGCCCCAGACGCCGAGATCACCGGTTATCGCCTTCATGATAATCCGGCATTGTTCGGTGCGGGTGCCGTTCAACCCCAGCTGGTCGATAGCGACCGCGTAGGGTATGAAGGCCGGCTTGTTCGTGGCATACATCCGTGCCGCGGCGGCAATCTTTTCCGCGGGAACGCCGGTGATTTCAGCGACCCTTTGTGGAGGGTACTCCTGAACCCGCTCTTTCAGCTTGTCGAAGCCCACGGTCCAGCGCTTTACGAAATCTTTATCGTAGAGCTCCTCGTTGATAATTACATTCAGCCAGGCCAGGGCGAGCGCGGTATCGGTGCCCGGCCTCAGCTGAAGCCATATGTCCGCTATCTCAGTGGTCCTGGTGCGTCTGGGGTCAACCGCGATCACCTTCACATCCCGCTTCCGCTTCTGGTTGAGAATCGTGGCCCAGGCTCTATGCCATGCTTTCGAGGGGTCGGTGCCCCAGTACACGACGCAATTGGACCTCTTGATGTTCCCGGCAAAGCCGGTAACATCTCCCATCACAGCGGCATTCATTGCCATAATGTTGGCACTACAGATGGTCCCAGCAGCAAAGATATTATGGGGATTGCCGAACAGGCTGAGGAAGCGGCCGCGGGGCCAGTAATCATTGCCCCGGGCAGTACCCTCAAAGATGCCTAGCGTTTCCGGTCCGTATTTCTCTTTTAGCTCGTTTAGCTTGTCGCCTATCTCGGCCAGTGCCTGGCCCCATGTTATTCTCTGCCACCTACCCTCTCCCCGCTCACCGACCCTCTTCAAGGGATACATAAGCTGGTCGGGGTGGTAGAGCCATTTTAAGGCCAGGCGATTTCTCTCGCAGGTGAACCCTCGGGTTAGAGGGTGTTCTCGGTTCGGCTCGATCTTCACTATCTTTCCATCTTCAACGTGAGCCAGTACGCCGCAGTTGCCAGAACAAAATGTACATACTGTCTTTTTGATTTCCCGCTGCTTGGCCATATTGATCCTCCTCTTAATTTAAATGCATACTAGCCGACTTTCGGTGAAGATCAGCATTGGTTTGCACTTAATTATATCACCTTTGTCGAAATCATATCCACGGTTAGCCCTATAGGCTGCTGCCAGGGGCCCAAGCCGCGGTACCTTGGGCCACAGCTCAATAGCGATAACGCTGGCTACCTATTCCCATGTCTTGCCCGGGCTGTTCGAGGAAGGGCTACAGGACATTGCAGTCGATATGCGAGCGGCGGGAGTTCGTTAGCAAAATGTTTGCAATTTTGCTTTTATGGCGGCTTTTGGGGTATAATCTGAAGCTGGGAGAGGTGTCCGAGTGGTTTATGGTGCCGCTCTCGAAAAGCGGTCTCGCTTTTAGCGAGCGTGGGTTCGAATCCCACCCTCTCCGTGGAGAGGTGCTGGAGTGGCCGATCAGGCGCGCCTGGAGAGCGCGTGTCGCCTTTGGCGACCGTGGGTTCGAATCCCACCCTCTCCGCTTTTTTCGCCCTTTCGTTCATTGCGGTCGTGGCATCAAAATAGATGTTACATCTTAGGGCCGGTGTCAAAAGCCCTTCTCGCCTTTTTTGAACATCGCGTTACGTCAGATGAGATCATTTGGTTATACCCTATAAATACAGATTCCAACTGGTAGAGCGTATCGAGTAATACGAAAAAGGGAATTTGCTCTCGATTTGACAATGTGCTATAATGCACCAATTCAGCAAAATTGAATTTGGAGGAAGCGAAGATATGAAGATCTCCTTCGTAGAGCCAAAGACCCCATTTTTCAATTTCTACAGCGGGGTGCTAAAGATACTGCCTCTACTGGGCCCCATCTACCTCGGCACCATGCTTAAAAATAAGGGTCACGACGTCACCGTCTACAACGAGAATATCAAGGAGCTCGACTATTCCCGGATCAAAGACTCGGATGTTCTCGGCATCTCGATGATTACGTCCACCGCCCCCCGTGGCTATGAGATAGCCCAAAAATTCAGGCAGCTCAATCCCAGGGGAAGGGTGCTCATCGGTGGCAGCCATGCCACCTTCCTCCCTGAAGAGGCAGCTCAGTATGCCGATCATGTGGTAACCGGGGAAGGCGAGTCGGTAATCTGTGATCTGGTCAGGGACGGCGGAGAGAAGATTATCAGTGGCAGCCCGGTGGAAGATCTCGACGATCTGCCCTTCCCTGATTTCTCTCTAGTAGATGGATTCAAGAAACGCCCGATCCTCACCCCGATATCCACCTCCAGGGGCTGTCCCTTTGACTGCACCTTCTGCTCCGTTACCGCAATGTTCGGCCGGAAATACCGGTTCCGCTCTACAGAGAGTGTCATTGAGGAGCTATCGCGGCTCAAGCATCGGCGCATTTTCTTCTATGATGATAATTTCGACGCTAATAAGCCAAGAACCAAGGAACTGTTAAAGCAAATGATCAAACATAAAATAACCCCGCCCTGGATCGCCCAGGTCAGAGCAGATGTAGCCAAGGACGAGGAGATGGTGGCACTCATGGCCCAGGCAAATTGCCGTCAACTGTGTATCGGCTTCGAGTCGCTGAACCCGGAGGTGCTGAAGAGCTATAATAAAAAACAAACCCCGGAGGACATTAATACCTGCATCAAGGTGCTCCATAAGTATGGCATCAGAATACACGCGATGTTCATATCGGATGGCTACACCGATATCTACCATAGACTGGGAATAGACAGCCTTCAGCTCTGCATTCTAGTCCCTATTCTGGGCAGCAAGCTTTATACCGCAATAAAGGGCAGCGGTCGATTCATCACAGACAAGTTTCCCACCGACTGGAAACTATTCGATGGCGGCCATGTGGTCCACCGGCCTGACAATCTGTCGCCCGTGGAGATGCAGCGCCAAACCATGCAAGCCATGAGAAACTACTATTCGCGGGTCAATATGACCAAACTGTTCCTTAAGGGGCAGTGGGTGAATTTCCGCTTCAGGCAGATGGGGCATGACACGCTCAAGAAGTGGGAGGCCCAAAACAAGGACTACTTCGCCAAACTCAAGCAAATCCCGCCCTTGCCATTAGGCTATCTTCAGGAAAACCCATAATTTCCTCCCCATTAGCGCTACCTGCGCACATTACCCCTGCCTCGTGCGGCAGGAGTATTTGTCTTACCATAACCACTGTGCTACAATAAGCTGACCTATGAGCGACACCAAGTACTGGGTAGGATTCACCCTGATTCCAGGGATCGGGCGAGCCAGGTTCTCCCGACTAGAGCAATATTTCGGCGAGTTGGAGCGGGCCTGGCATGCCAGCGCCGCCGGGCTCGAGATAGCCGGGCTCGATGCCAGAACCATCGAGGCGATCATAGCACATCGACCCAAGCTCTCCCTCGATGCCGAGATGGAGAAGCTGGAGCGTTACAAGGTAACGGTGCTCACCCGGAAGGATAAGGCCTACCCCTCCAGACTGAAGGAGATATACGATCCTCCTCCGGTGCTTTATGTTAGGGGGTGTTTTGCCCCTGAGGATGATTGGTCCCTGGCTGTGGTGGGCACCCGTCGCCCTACCTACTACGGGAGGGAGGTTACTGAACAGATCGTGGGCGATCTGTCACGAAACAGGATCACCATCGTTAGCGGCCTGGCTAAAGGGATCGATGCCACCGCTCACCGTGCTGCCCTGGATTGCGGAGGGCGGAGCATCGCTGTCTTCGGCTGCGGGCTGGACATTGTTTACCCCAGCGATCATGTGAAACTGGCGCGCGAGGTTATGGAGCGCGGGGCACTGGTGAGCGAGTTTCCCCTGGGCACCTCTCCCAGGCGGGAGAACTTCCCCCAAAGAAACAGGATCATGAGCGGGCTGAGCCTCGGGGTTTTGGTGGTGGAGGCTGGGGAGGGGAGCGGTGCCCTGATCACCGCAGGCCTCGCCCTGGAGCAAAACCGCGAGGTCTTCGCCGTTCCCGGGAGCGTGCTCTCCCAAGCGAGCAGGGGAACCAATCGATTGATCCAGGAGGGGGCGAAGCTGGTAAGGGGGGCCGATGACATCTTTGAGGAGCTCAACCTTACCATGGCGGTGCAACAAGTTGAGGTGAAGGAGCTTCTTCCCGCTACGGAGACCGAGTCCCTGATTTTGCAATGCCTCTCCCCAGA
>JAUWZB010000027.1 GCA_030615555.1 Dehalococcoidales bacterium | reverse complement strand
CCACTTTCCATCCCCCGAGGGGTTATACCAAGTTCGAAATTCGCGAAAGCCTGAGCCAGGAAGAGAAATACCAGTTAGTCTCGCCGGATATCGCTACCTGTGAGGATTGCCGCAGGGAGATTTTCTCCCCCACCGACCGCCGCTACCGCTATCCCTTCACTAACTGCACCAATTGTGGCCCGCGATTTACGATCATCGAGGACATCCCTTATGACCGCCCCAAGACTACCATGCGTAAGTTCCAAATGTGCCCCCAGTGTCAGCAGGAATACGACGACCCCTTAGATCGCAGGTTTCATGCCCAGCCCAACGCCTGCCCCAAATGTGGCCCCGGCTTAGCGCTAGTTAACAGTAATGGCAACCCTGTTGAGTGCAACGATGCCATTAAGGCGGCAAGCGATCTCCTAAAAGCGGGGAGAATTTTAGCGCTCAGGGGTCTGGGCGGATTTCACCTGGCCTGTGATGCCACCAATGAGGAAGTGATAAATCTTTTAAGAAACAGAAAAAGGCGTCCCGCTAAACCTCTTGCAGTTATGGTGGCCACTCTGGAAGATATTGAAAGGCATTGCTTGGTATCGCCCGAAGAGAGAAAGCTTCTTAACTCTCCAGAGTGCCCGATTGTGCTTCTGAAGTGGCAGCATCGCTCATCCAATATCTCCCCAGCAGTAGCCCCAAATCTAAGGTATCTCGGGATCATGCTCCCGTATACCCCGCTGCATCACCTGCTATTAAGGGAGAGCGGCCTTCCCCTGGTCATGACCAGCGGCAACCTCAGCGAGGAACCTATTGCGAAAGATAACGATGAGGCGTTAAGGAGGCTCAGCGGGATTGCTGATTATTTCCTGCTTCATAACCGGGATATTTTCGCGCGCTATGATGATAGCGTCTATATGGTGGAGGGGATGCCTCAGGCGATCAGGCACGCCAGGGGGTACGCCCCATACCCTATTTCCCTTCCTTTCAGGTCAAAGCAAATCCTTGCCTGCGGGGCCGAGCTAAAGAATACATTTTGTCTTACCAAAGAGGAGCATGCCTTCCTCAGCCAGCACATCGGCGATATGGAGAACGAGGAGACTCTGGAACACTTTGAAAATACTATTGAGCTTTATAAAAAGCTATTTCGCACTGAACCTGAAATCATGGCCTATGATATGCACCCGGAATATCTTGCCACAAAATATGCCCTTCAGGCTGGCGCGGCGCAAGGGTTAAGCCTTATCCCGGTGCAACACCACCACGCCCATATTGTAAGTTGCCTGGTGGAAAATGGGGTCAAAGGACCCGTTATCGGGGTAGCCTTCGATGGTGCGGGATATGGCACCGATGGCACGATCTGGGGAGGGGAGTTCCTGCTCGCCGATTGGTGCCGCTCCCAAAGGGCAGGACATTTGGAAGATGTGCCCCTACTCGGGGGTGTAGCGGCAATTAAAAAACCTTACCGTATGGCTTTAAGCTATCTCTATACCTTGCTGGGAGAAGACCTCTCCCTGAAAGGTCTACCCATCAGCAAGCTCAATCCCGCCGAGCTTGACTTATTAAAACAGCAGCTAACGCGAGGGGTAAACTGTCCTTTGACCTCAAGTGCGGGGCGGCTTTTTGATGCCGTTTCCGCGTTAGCGGGGGTGAGGGAAGAGATAGATTATGAAGCTCAGGCAGCCATCGAACTGGAGATGCTGGCTCCGGATGAAATGGGTGAGTTCGAGGGGAAATCCTATCCCTTTTCTATTAGTGAGCATCAAGGAACCAAGGTTATAAAGTTAGGGGAATTATTCTCCGCGGTAGTTCAGGATGTTAGAAATCAAGCCCCTATCCCCATCATATCGCTCAAGTTTCATAACACCGTGGCTCAAATAATCCTCGAAATGTGTAAATTGATTGCAAGAGAGACCGGCATAACTCAGGTGGCATTGAGCGGCGGCGTGTTCCAAAACCGGCTGCTCCTCAGGTTAGCTACCGCTGCTTTACAAAGGGAAGGCTTCAGCGTGCTTACCCATCATCTTGTGCCCTGCAATGATGGTGGGATTTCCTTGGGACAGGCAGTAATCGCTAATTTCGAACTGGCATAGTCGGAAAATAGAAGAATGTACAAATATTAGGAAAATGTGGAAATTATACGGAGCGAAATATGTGCCTGGCCATTCCAGCACTCATTAAGTCTATAGAAGATAAAGAGGCGGAGGCTGAGATCGGAGGCATCACTCGCCGGATCAGCCTGTGGCTCACCCCGGAAGCCGAAGTAGGTGACTATGTGCTGGTCCATACCGGCTATGCGATAAATGTATTAGACCAAGAAGAAGCTGAGGAAACTTTAAGGCTCCTCGAAGAGATAGCAGCGCTGGGTGGGGAGGAAGGTTGAAATTTATTACTGAATTTCGGCGCTCTGACCTGGCCGAGGGGCTGATCTCCCAAATTCATCACCGGTCCAAGACCCCGGCACGTTTCATGGAGTTCTGCGGGGGCCATACGGTAACTATCTTTAGATATGGCATCCGCCAGATTTTACCTGCCACTATTGAAATGGTATCCGGCCCCGGTTGCCCCATTTGTGTTACGGCAAACGCTGACCTGGATAAGGCCATTGCCTTAGCTCAAATTCCAGAGGTAATCATCGCCACCTTCGGTGATATGCTTAAAGTCCCCGGGAGCCATACCAGCCTGCAAGAACTCAAGGCTGACGGCGCTGACGTGCGTATGGTATATTCGACCCTGGACGCTCTTAAAATAGCGGAGGAGAATCCTACCAGGTCAGTGGTCTTCCTCGGCATCGGGTTTGAGACCACCGCCCCCACCATCGCCGCCTCCATCCTCCAGGCAGAGGATCAGCGGATAAAGAACTATCATGTTCTTTCGCTGCATAAGCTTTGCCCTCCGGTGATCCGAGCCATTCTTGACTCAGGTGAGGTCAAGCTTCACGGGCTGATATGCCCCGGACATGTAAGCGCCATTATCGGCTCCCATCCCTGGGAGTTCATCGCCCGAGATTACGGCATCCCTTGTGTTGTCTCCGGTTTTGAACCCCTGGATATCCTGCAATGCGTCGACATGCTGGTGGCTCAGGTTGAAATGGGACGATCTGAAGTAGAGATCGCCTATCGAAGGGGGGTGCGCCCTGAGGGCAACGAGGAGGCGCTAAGACTCATGTACCGGGTATTTGAGCCTTGTCCCGCCGCGTGGCGAGGGATCGGAGAGGTTCCCGATAGCGGCTTGAAGATTAGAAAAGAGTATCAGCACCTTGATGCTGAGTTCGCTTTCGACGTCGACCCCGGCCGGCCTTACGAGCCTCAGGGCTGCCTCTGCGGCGACATCCTAAGAGGAGTTAAAACACCCCTCGATTGTCGACTCTTCGGTAACGCCTGTACCCCACAATATCCCGTAGGACCGTGCATGGTCTCCTCCGAGGGCACCTGCGCGGCATATTACAATTATGGGGAGGGGCGGTGATGGGGGGAGTTCGAAAAAGGGCGGTGAGGGGGGAGTTCGAAAAAATACTGCTCGCCCACGGCAGTGGGGGGAAGCTAGCCCATGAGCTGGTGGAGAAAAGCTTCGTTCAAGCTTTCGATAATCCCCTTTTAGCTAAGCTGGATGACTCAGCCGTTTTCGACTTCAGCGGAAGGCTGGCCTTCACCACCGATAGCTATGTGGTGAGCCCGATCTTCTTCCCCGGCGGAGATATTGGAAAGCTTGCCGTCTATGGCACGGTGAATGACTTAGCGATGTGCGGCGCCAAACCGCTTTATTTAAGCCTTTCTTTCATCATCGAGGAGGGGCTTCCCCAAAGCGAGCTAACGGAAATCGTGGAGTCTGTGCAGCAGGCAGCTCAGGAAGCAGGGGTGAAAATCGTCACCGGAGATACCAAGGTGGTGCACCGGGGCAGCGCCGATAAGCTCTTTATCAATACCGCCGGCATCGGCATAATACCGGAAGGGGTCGATATCTCTGGAAGCAATGCAATACCGGGGGATAAGGTGCTTTTAAGTGGACCTATTGGTGATCATGGAATAGCGGTGCTCAGCCAACGGGAAGGGTTAAGCTTTTCCACCCGGCTTAAAAGCGATTGTGCGCCCCTGGAGAGCTTAGTGGCTGAAATGTTAAATGCCAGCCCGCATATCCATTGCTTGCGAGACCCCACCAGAGGAGGATTGGCTACTACCTTAAATGAGCTGGCAAGGCAATCGAAGGTAAGTATCAGGATTGAGGAGGAAAAGATCCCGGTGCGTGAAGAGGTGCTTGCTGCTTGCGAGATGTTGGGCTTTGACCCCCTTTATGTAGCCAATGAAGGCAGGCTAGTGGCGATAGTCCCGGCGGAAGATGGTGATAAGGTTCTCCACGCCATGCGCGGAAATCATTATGGAAAAGAGGCGTCCCTCATCGGTGATGTGAGGGCAGAGCATCCCGGTCGGGTGGTGATGAAAACCCGTCTGGGAGCTTCCCGAATCGTCGATATGCTGGTTGGCGATCCGCTTCCCAGGATCTGTTAACATGCACGAACTTGCCATCACCCAAAGCATGCTCGACCTTGTGCTGGAACAAGCGGAAAAGGCTGGAGCCAAGAAGGTAGGAAAAATCAACCTGGTTATCGGGGAGATGTGTGGGGTTGTTGATGAATGCGTACAGTTCTACTTCGATTTCCTCAGCAAAGGAACCATCGCGGAGCAGGCGCAGCTATCTTCCACAATGGTCCCTACAATGGCGCGGTGTCGGGGCTGTGACAAGAGCTTTGAACTTAAAGAATTTGACTGGGCTTGTCCCTATTGTCAAGGTAATAGTATGGCGATTATCGCCGGTCAAGAGCTATTTCTAGAAAGCATTGAGGTGGAATAGATGGAAATAAAGGTGCTTAAAGACATTCTGGGCGCTAATGAGCAGATCGCGGAGCGAAACCGCCAGTTACTGGATAGCAAAGGTGTATTTGCGGTAAACCTGATGTCTTCGCCGGGCGCCGGCAAGACCAGCCTTATCCTGGAAACGATAAAGGGGCTGAAAGGGAAAACCAGGATCGGTGTTATCGAGGGTGATGTGAGCTCAAGCATAGATGCCGAGATAATAGGTAAAGAGGGCGTGCCGGTGATCCAGATTAATACCGGCGGGGAATGCCACCTTGACGCCAATATGACCTATCGGGCCCTCAGCAACCTGCCGCTACAGGATATTGCCCTACTCTTTATCGAGAACGTGGGCAATTTAATCTGCACTGCGGAGTTTGCGCTTGGTGAGCATCGGAAGGTGTTAATCTCAAGTGTTCCCGAAGGGGATGATAAGCCATTCAAGTATCCTCTGATGTTCCATAAAGCAGATGTCGTGCTCATAAATAAAATCGACCTGCTACCACATCTAAAGTTTGATGTTCAGGCCTATTCCCACGCAATTAGAGGGATAAACGAAAAGGCAGAAATTTTCGAAATCTCTTGCGCTACGGGACAAGGAATGCAACAATGGCTCTCCTGGCTCCAGAACCAGCTGCGCCTTCGCTAAAAATTAATCGCCAAGGCGATATTGTCTCTGGACTGCGGAGCCAATCGCCTTGTTGACAAACCTCAGTAACAGATTCTATAATCGCTTGGTGCCCGTGAGGGGCCATACCTTAGCAGGGGCAGCTTATCGAAATGGAAAAGGGACCACAAAACAAATCCGGCGAGCCGCCAGAGGAGTCTCGATATACCAGTGGCGGCATCCCCATCAAGCCCGTCTACACGCCTCAAGACATTAAGGACTTAGACTACACTGAACATATAGGTAACCCTGGGGAGTACCCCTTTACCAGAGGCATATATAGTGGTGCCCGGGGTGTCATATGGGGCCAGCGGCCTGTTTTAGGCTATGGTCTGCCTGAGGAGACCAACCAGCGAATTAAGTATCTATTGAAGTACGGGATGATGTCTCCTAGCGGTATGCCGAGTTACAACCTTACTATGGATATGACCAGTGCCTTCGGCCATGATTCCGATGACCCCAGGTTTGCCCAGTGGGTTGGTGTCTCCGGCCCGCCCTGCAACTCGATACAGGATAGTGAAGCCATCCTGGAGGGGATCCCCCTAGAAGGGGTGTATCACGGGGCGCTGTCTTATGCCCCCAATTGGCGGGTGGCTCACTACATCGCGATTGCTGACAATCGCGGGATGCCCCGAAGAAAACTGACAGGGGCGACCTTGAACGACTCGCTGCACGGCCCCATCGGCGAGGGCGTCCATCTTTTCCCGCCGCGCGCCTGCCTCAGACTTATCGTAGATACCCTCAAGTTCGTCACCGAAGAAATGCCCTATTTCAGAGCCTGTGATGTTCAGGCATATTCCAGCCGTGAGGCGGGGTGCACCGCATCTCAAGAGGCAGCCTTTGCCATCGCCGATATGATAGAAGTGGTCCAGGGCTGCCTGGAAAAAGGTCTGGATATCGATGAACTGGCACCCCATCTTACCTTCTTCTTCGCCTGCTACAGCGACTTCTTCGAGGAGGTAGCCAAGTTTCGGGCTGCCAGGAAGGCGTGGGCCCAAATCATGAGGGAGCGGTTTAAAGCCCAGAAAGAGCGAAACTGGCGAATGAGGATTCAGGTTAAGACATCAGCCTCCACCCTGCCCGCGCAGTACCCGCTACTCAATATCGTCCGGTCGGGTTTCCAGGCCCTATCAGCTATTTTTGGTGGGGCCAGCGGACTCAATATCACCTGCCTCGATGAGGCCTTCAGTGCACCTACCGAACAATCGGCACGCCTCGCCTTGCTCACGGGCAAGGTTATCGAACACGAGACCGGAATTGGGAGTGTGGCAGATCCTCTGGCAGGTTCCTATTATATAGAGTACCTGACCCGGGAAATGGAGAAGGCTATTTGGGAATATATTGAAAAAATCGATGCGATGGGTGGGTACATTGCTGCCCTAGAGAAGGGCTATCTGCAACGAGAGATCGCTGCCGCAAATGTGAAGCATTCCTATGATCTTGATAGTGGCAAGCGGGTGATCGTCGGCGTCAATCAGTATCAGCCCGAGGAAGAAGAGGAGGAGCCCGTTGAGATTTTTGAGCAGGACCCGATGAAAACGCATAAGATAATGAGTGAGCGGCTGCAAAAGCTGCGGGCAGAGAGAGATAATGGGCGAGTCAACGAGGTGCTCGCGGAGTACAAGGAGGCCGTCTCCGGGGATGGCGATCTGATGCCCATAATGGTCGAGGCGGCCAAGGCTCACTGTACCACCGCCGAGATCTTCGGCATCCTCAGGGAAGTGCTGGGCGAGGACAAGAATTGCTTAATTCCTCCTGATTGGTTTACCCGGGTCTAGTATTCTAAAGGGAGCTCCAACGGTGTCATCTGAGAGAAAGGTGAGGATTTTGCTTGCTAAGGCAGGGCTGGATACTCATGTCAGAGGGATTTCCATCCTGATGGTAAGATTGAGGGATGCCGGCATGGAGACAATCTATACCGGGCTATTCCAGACACCGGAAACTATTGTCGCTGCTGCTATCCAGGAGGATGTAGATTTTATCTTCTTGAGCAGTCATCTCGGCGGTCACATTACCCTAGCTCAAAGGATAATAGAACTATTGAAAGAAAATGGGGCGGAAAACATCGCCCTGGTAGTGGGGGGGGTGATTCCTCGAAAAGACTTTCCTACTCTCAAGGCGCTGGGGGTTAGAGAGGCCTTCCTGCCCCACACGTTGCCCAGCACGGTAATCGACTTCGTTAAGGCCCAGATTGCAGCACCAGCGGCAAAGGGGAAATGAGCTAGGAGACGGCTGAGAGTATAACCATGGAAGGAGCGCAGCATGGCCGCTTTTAGTTTCACCGAGGAAGAGGAACTATTTCGACGGAATGTTCAGGAGTTCGCTCAGAAGGAGTTGGCCCCAGGGGCCAAGGAGCGCGCCAAGAAGGGGGAAGTGGACCTGGAAATAGTGAAAAAGATGGCCGATATCGGGCTGATGAGTATGAATGTCCCGGAAAAATATGGCGGCCAGGAAGTCAGCTGGGTCACTGTGGGTATCGCCATCGAGGAGCTAGCTAAGGCGGATTTCACCGTAAGCGTGCTGCCGATATCGGGGCCTGGTTTCCTGGGCCCGGTGCTGACACATGCCCCGGAGGAATTGCAACAGAAGTGGTTCCCTCCGATACTCCGGGGTGAACTATTGCCCTGCCTGTGCTTGACAGAGCCTGACTGCGGGTCAGATGCCGTGGCCATAAAAACCAGGGCGGTGCGGAACGGGAACTATTATGTCATAAATGGCGAAAAGACCTCGGTCAGCTGGGGGATGCAGGCCAAGATTGCGGTCGTGTTTGCCAAGACCGACCCCGCAGCCGGGGCTAGGGGAGTAAGCGCCTTCCTGGTCCCCACCGATACTCCCGGGCTCACCAAGTCGGCCATCCCCGATATGGGCTGGCCCTCAGCGCAGCGCGCCTCGTTCTACTTTGACGATTTACGAATCCCGGCCGACCACCTCATGGGAGCAGAGGGTCAGGGCTTTTACCTAGCGATGGATGTGATCGGTGTGGTTCGGGTAGCCTTAGCTATGCAAGCCATCGGTCACGCCGAGGGAGCCCTGGAGGAAGCGATCAGCTATGCCAAGCAGCGCACCGCCTTCGGTCGGCCCATCGCCACATTCCAGGCAGTCTCCTTCAAAATCGCCGAACAGGCCACCTATCTCGAGGCTGCACGGCTCCTTTGCTACCGAGCCCTGGGGCTCAAAGACCAGGGTCTGCCCCATATTAAGGAAGCGTCTATGGCTAAATGGTTTGGTGCCCGCGCCGCAACTAATGCCTGCCACGAGGCACTGCTCATCCACGGACAGAT
>JAUWZB010000082.1 GCA_030615555.1 Dehalococcoidales bacterium | reverse complement strand
GGAGAAGTTGGTGGTGACGCATAGCGGGCTTTCCTTTTGTGGCGTGCCTATCTCATATATGCCCGGCGATAGCTGAATCGGTTTCTGAGGGTCGGTATAGATGTTGAGGCGCAGGGTAAGCAGGGGATAGGACACGCCGGGGGTGAAGTGATCGAGCACGATGATCCCAGCATACTTAGCAACGTGCTGCCCGGCAAGCAGCGCCTCCTCTTCCATCGAGGTCGCTGCCTCGCCGGGGAAGGTAATGATGGGATAGCCCAAAGGTTGGAAGCTCTTCTTTATGGCCAACCGGCGAAGCTGGGTCAGGGCGGAGAGGGACTGGCCAAATTCACGGGCGCCCGGATCTAGGACCACATCCTCCACACCAGCGTCCGTCACCCGCGCCACCAATTCCGCAAGCTCACTCAAACCCGCGGGCTCATAGACCGCGAGCGGACACTGATGCTTCTTGGCAAGCTCCACCATCTGATCACAGTTTTCCTTGGTGGCGGCGTAGATGAGCGGCTTGGCGCTAGCCACCTTTTCCAGAGCCTGACCCATAACCGCGGGGTTATTTGACATAAGAATCAAGGGGAGGTCGGTTTTGGATTTGACCAATTCCACGCATTTAACGAAGTTTCCGCCATTATTATTCTCAATAGCGAAGCCATCCAGCTTGAGTTCCATGCCCACCCGTTCCACACTGTAGCCTGCCGCCTCATCGACGAGCCTGGCTAGCTGATCGGCAGGGTCAGTGTCCTTAACTCTAACCACAAATCCCGGCGGGTGATAGAAGGTCTTCTCGTGGCGGAACATGACCACCTCATTGCCCACCTCGATCTTCCGATCGCCTGAGCCAATGGTGACCAGGCGAATCGGGGGACGAGAAGCGGCCTCCAGTGCTTGCTTGGACTCCTCGGAAACATAGGGGCAGAGGGAAAGCTCCACACCCTTGGCCGCCAGCTTCATGGCGAAGGCCAGGCAAGTGGGAAAACCACACTCCTTGCAGTTGGTTTTCGGCAGGAATTTATAGATCTCGATACCGGTGAGTGCCATTTCGCAGTCCTCCTCTCAAGCGCCCATCAGCTTATCGATGGTGGCCTTTACCAGCGTCACAGTCTTGGGGTGCCGGAGCACTACAATATCAGCGCCGGCGTTAAGCAGCATGGCAACAGTGATCTCCTCCCAGACCAACGAGCGCTCCACGTGGTCACCCCACGATGGGGGCACCCCTTCGGTAACCTTTGACTCCTTCTGACGCCATGACTCCTCGCCTGCGGTGCAGAACATGGGCATCGCCGCCATTGTGTCCCCCCCGAGGGCCGCCAGGCGCAGCCGCTCCATCACCGAGTAGCTATATTCTATCCCATAGCCCAAAGCCCCTGTAGTGGGGTCCATGAGGATAGAATCTGGTGATAGTCCAACATCGCAAAGGAGGATATTGAGCTGCTTGGCTAGGTTGATCTCGATGGGGGTCTTGGCAATGGCGACATGGCCATCAGCGATGCAGGCAGCGGCGATGGTGCGATGGTTTTTCTCCTCGCAGTTCCCCAGCGCCACCCTTTGCCCCCGGGCAACCTCAGAGGCGGCCACTAGCACCTCGTTATCCTTTTCCGCCACCCCCGGCCCTAAGATGATAATGGGGATGTCTACTGCGGAGAGAACCTTATCCACGCTTTTCCTCGCTTCATCGGCACCGGTGTCAGCCTCCTCAGGGTGGGCGCTTCTGAGGCGCAGCGCAATAATATCCGCGCCGTACTCCACCGCTTTCTTCGCCCACGCCCTGGGGTCAGCGAGCACATCGCCCCAAGCGGAAATCAGGTGGGGCGACCAATCATCTGGTTTGCAGTCTTGAACCTCTACGGCGATTAAAGGTTTATTGGGCATCGCGCCATCAAAGTGGAGGAAGGGCAGGGTGGTCTCGCCGCCGACGACCACGCTCTTGCGGCCATTGCCCCCCAGCGTCACCTCGTGCACCTTTCCCGTCCACTTCTCAGTAGGCACTTCCACTGTTGACATAACGATCCCTCCTTTCTCACCCATGAAACAAGGGCCGAGGAATTCGACCCTTGTTAGGTGTTCCTCCAGGTTTTTCCATTAAATCAGGGACTCCATGGTAAGCGCAGGATGCCCCTTCTCCTCGAGGAAGGGCAGTAGTTCCTCCACAGTGGTGGCCACGGTGCCATCGGCGATCTTATCCATGAGATCGGGCATGCCCTCGCGCTCGCAGAGCTCTTTAAGCTCCTCTGCAAACTCCTCTTTGAGATTCTTGGAAAGCCAGACCACCCGCTTGATGCCGCCCTCCACCGGGATGAACTTATTGCTCAGGACATAACGCTTGCCGTGGCCCATCATCCCCGGCGTCTGCTGGCCGCCGCCCACGGTGCCCATCAATGTGGTGAAGGTCATGCCACAGGGGGTCATGCTGTAGTCATCCCGTGAAACAACCATAACCCCGTTGGCCTCCGGGATGACGATCATAACGCACTCGCAGCAGCCACAGGTGGTCATCGGGGCGTCCATCAGGGAGTAGATAGTGAAACGATCCACGGCCCTATTCGAGTGATCGTATACGAAGTTGTTGACCCCTTCCCACACCCCTTTCACCGGATCGATACACCTCCCTTTAGAAACGGGCTGGTTGGGGCCGGTGGGCTTGATCTCATAGGCGGCGCGGCAGTCCAGCCAGGAGTAGGCGCCACACAACCCGGTGCGCTCGGGGTTGATGACGCAAACGTGATTGGGGGCGAAGGACTGGCACAGGGTGCAGCTATAATAGGTGTCCACACTCTCATCGGTCATCCCTGCCATTCGGGCATCCCTTTCTCGATAGACAGTGCGCGCCTGCTCGATTAGCTCCTCAACCTTATCGCGCTCGGTATAGAGGGTGATCTGGACCTTGTCCACAATGGCGCCAAAATCGTTGTGGAAGTTGGTATGAAGGATGTCGCCCAGGTTCTTGAGCGTGAAGCCTTTCTCCACCGCACCCTTGCTGAAGCGAATCCAGGTAATGTCCCGCTGGCCGACATGCTGAATCCCCTCGGCGCCATTTACGAAGTGGTGGATCTGGCGCTCCAGCACCGGCTCGAAGTCCTTCTGCATCTTGCGCCCCGTCACCTCAACGATGATCCCGAGGGGGAGTTTGCCTCCCTCCTCAGCGCTGTCGATATCGGGACCCACCACGGTGAACTTGCCGTCCTCTATCTCATCGGGGTCCTTCATGGACAGCCACTCGCAGCAGATGCCGCCCTTGCCACCGAACTCCACCTGCATGTTCTCGCGGCGGACCACCTCGCCCTCGAAGGCAGGACCATAGGCAACTGGGATGGGGACCGAGGGGATCTTGATCTTGATGCCCCTGACCTCGATGCAGCGCTGCACCAGCCGCTCCGCCCGCTCCAGGTCGTCCCTGCCCGGAATGTCATCAAAGGGCATGCTGACCACATGCTCATATCTGGTGATTCCGGTGGGCAGGATATTAGGGGCCACGGTATCGAGAATTGCGGGGAATCCGTAGGTGATGGCACCGGCTCCGGTGGCCCATTTAAGGTCATCCATGGGGCCCAAGCAAAGGGCGAAGGCGAAGCAGCGGAACTTGTTATACAGCAGTATCTCGCGGAAGTTACCGGGCTCGACATTACCGAAGCTGAAGGCGGCCCTGGAGGCATAGCCGGCAGCGTAAACTGTAGCCTCGGTATCGGTGCCGAAGGGGACGGTGAAGGTGGGATAGCCTAACTCCACCCCCTCCTCAAGGAGCTGGTCAACAATGGAGCGGCCGTTGGACGTGGAGGAGAGGAACACGAGCTGACCCTTGGACTGAAGCTCGCGCACGATCTTGACCGCCACCTCATTGCTCTTGGCGGCGCCGATAACAGCAGCGAAACCGGGCATGCTGCCATCAACCATCTGAATTCCCCAGGAGCGCGTCTGGACATCGCTGATCGGGCCGTTAAAGGTGAAACCATTACGTACCTCAGGCTGCGTTCCCTCGACGAACTCGATCCCTTTGATAATCTCCTCGGCGAACAGAGTGGCCACTCCGGCATCTGCGGTCTCACCAAGGTAGGGCAGCCACAGGTTATCGCTGGGCACTGGCGGCAACAGGCTCATGGCATGCTCTAACGGCCATGCCATATCGCCCAGCTTCTCTACCTTATGCCCTGAATACCCGTAGATCACGGGGAGAAAGAAGGTTGAGCCTACCCCTTCCTTATCGACAAAGGCAACAGGGGCATCGGCCCCATACTTCTCCAGGGCATTCTTGTACATCTCCTCAGCCTTAGCAACAACTCCATGGGCACCCCTGATAGCTGAAGTAGCAATAAATCGAGACACTGCTCCCTCCTATTAAGATGCGTTCAATATTTTCGGAAATCGCCGGTCATCTTGGCGTCGATAGGGTCGGTCTCCGTCATTCTTCCCGCAGCGGGAAATGCCGGGCT
>JAUWZB010000156.1 GCA_030615555.1 Dehalococcoidales bacterium | reverse complement strand
CGGGTGCTTTGCCAAAATTGGCGGCTGTGCCTTTAGCGCATCAATAGGACCATTTACTTGGCACGGGCGATGAGCTCCTCAAGGTCGATCTCGTTGTAGTAGCGACCAATCCAGTCTATGCGGTGGGCATCGCTGTTGCTTAGTAGAAGGAGGTCGTGCTCCTCAGCCAGTGCCCTCACCCTCTCCTTGTCAATGACGTGGAGGTCATTCTCGATCTCAAGGCCCTGAACATTTTCAATGACGTAGGAATTCGCGGGGAAGCCGGGGTGGGCGAGAAAGCGGAAGGTGGCACCATTGGGCAGATAAAGCTCCACCTCCTGACGCCCCTTTATATCGATCTCCTGACCAGGGATGATGAGCACCTCGTTATTAAAGGACCGCGCCACAATCTCCTTCACCTTGAACCCGTAATCCTTGTCCCCGTGCTCGGTGATGGCGATGCCATCCAGCCCCCTGGCCTTTATATTGGCTATTATCTGAGCGACGATTTCCTCACAGGCTGCTCTAAAGAGGGTAGCCTCACAAGGATGGGTATGAAGGTCCAGCTTCAGCTTAATCTTTCATTCCCCCTTAAACTGTGGCGGCCGTTTCTCCAGAAAAGCCCTGATCCCCTCCATCCTGTCCTCGGTGGTTTGAATCAGGAAATAGAGGTCGGCCTCCAGCCGCAATCCCTGCTCCAGGGTAAGGTCCAGCCCCTTGTTTACTGCCTCCTTGGCATATCTCAAGGCGATGGGGCCACAGGTGATTATCCTCTTTGCCCACTCCTCCGCCTCTTGAAGGAGCTCCTCAGGGGAGACCACCTTACTCACCAAACCGATGCGAAAAGCCTCCTGGGCATCGAAGGGTTCGGCAGTGAGGACCATCTCCAGGGCCTTTCCCTTGCCCACCAGGCGAGGCAGTCGTTGCGTCCCACCGCCACCGGGGATCAGGCCGTAAGCGGTGTGGGGGAGGCAAAACCTCGCCCGCTCTGTGGCAATCCTTATATCGCAGGCAAGCGCCAGCTCCAACCCCTCGCCCAGGGCATCGCCATCGATGGCAGCAATGGCCACTCGCTCCAGGCTGGCGATCGCTCGAGAGGCATCACATCCCGCCTCACATTCTTGCGGCTCGCTGCCTGAGGAAAAAGCGCCTCCCGCGCCTTTGAGGATCACCACGCTAATCTCTTCGTCCTGATTGATTGTCCGGCAGACATCGGCTAGTTCCCTGGTCATCTGGGTGTTTATCGCGTTCCCTAGCTGAGGGCGGTTGAGGGTGATATAGCAAACCTGTCCCTTCTTCTCATGGATAATCGTCTTATAATGCATGGTAGCTCCCCCGAAATAGGAAGGCTTCTGCCGATGATAACTAAGTGCGCGGGCGGTGTCAAGGCGAGTTTTTCGAACTTTACAAGGCGTTCTTCTACCGCATTGGCTACTCCATTACATCAACCTCGGCTCGGCCGCAGGAGGTGTTGACCTTTTTCCCGGGGTATGATATATTGCGTAAAACTTAATAATGGACCCAGAGGTGCCCAAGCGCGAGTGAGGGCTTAATTGGGATGCAAGCCGGTGAGAATCCGGCACAGTACCGCCTACTGTAACCCTGAATAAATTCGGGGAAGTCAGAACGCCAGCCTCTGGATTTCCAGGAGCCTCCGCGGAGAAAGGGGGTGGGAAGCATGCTTAG
>JAUWZB010000050.1 GCA_030615555.1 Dehalococcoidales bacterium | reverse complement strand
GCCGCACACCATCGATCTGGGGTCAAGATGCGCTGCCTTTATGGGGCAGGCGGTGGCCTCAGCCCAACAGGAAGGCCTGCCCCTGGAGATAATCACCGCTAGCCTGTCCAACTCGATCGCCGGGAATTACCTTTCCAAGGTCGTGGGCACGCGAAAACTGGGCGACAAGGTAATCCTGACCGGAGCAGTATTCTACAACGACGCCATCGTCTCCGCCTTTAAGCAGGCACTCCAGGGAAAGGCTATAATCGTGCCGGAACACAAGGAGGTCAGCGGCGCAATCGGGGCCGCACTGCTGGCAAAGGAGGAAATGGGCGGCAACGAGTCGAGGTTTGCGGGGTTTCAAAAGGTTATAGAGCGCGATTATACCCTTTCCACCTTTATCTGCAAGATATGCGACAATAACTGCAACATAAGTCGCCTGGAGATACCCGGCGAACCACCCACCTTCTACGGCAGCAGATGCGACCTCTTCGACAGCACCGTGAAACGGGAAAAACAGGAAACCCCCTTCGATGAGCGCGAGAGGCTGTTGTTTAAGGAATATCGGGAAGGGGCGGGCACCGGGCCTTCGGTGGGGATCCCCAGAGCGCTCATCGTATATGACTACGCCCCACTCATTATCGGCTTCCTTAATGCCCTCGGGGCCAAGGTTGTCCTGTCAAGCAAGACCAACAAGCAAATTATGGAGCAGGCCTGCGAGCTGAGCTATACGGACAGTTGTTTCCCGGTTAAGCTGCTACACGGTCATGCGGCAAGCCTCAACGATGTGGACTACATCCTTTATCCCTGTGCCATCCGGTTGGGGGCGAAAGATGGTGATGAGAACCAAAAGTATTCCTGTCCCCTGGTTCAGGCATCCCCATTCATCATCCGCCAGGTTCTCGACCTGGAAAAACAACTGCTGGTGCCCACAATCGACTTCAGCATGGGCGATGGCGATGTGATCGATAACTTTGCCGACGTCGCAGTGAAGATGGGGTTCAGCAGGAGACAGGGAAAGAAGGCGGTCCTCGCCGGGATTAAGGCGCAACGGGAATTCGAGACGGCACGGGTAGAACTGG
This sequence comes from Dehalococcoidales bacterium, assembly GCA_030615555.1. Classification (GTDB taxonomy): domain Bacteria; phylum Chloroflexota; class Dehalococcoidia; order E44-bin15; family E44-bin15; genus JAUWZB01. The sequence goes on along the minus strand of JAUWZB010000050.1, from coordinate 5,380 downwards.
GGCGGAGGATAATCGAGCAGATCCGCGAGAACAACCAGCTAGGCGTGATAATATTTGCCCGGTCCTACATGTCGCAGGATTCGGGGGCCAACCTGGGGATCGCGGAAAAGCTTGCCCAGCTTGGCGTCGTGCCCATCCCCCTCGACCTCCTGCCACTCGATTCAGTAAACATCAAGGAATACTCAGACCGCCCTTACTGGTTCTACGAAGGCAAGCACATTGCCGGCGCGGCGCTCACCGCCTCAGAGCCGCAGCTTTACGGGCTTATATTGACAAACTTTGGATGTGGCCCGAACTCCTTCATAATCAAAATTGTTGAGGATATCATGGGGGGCAAGCCCCTAGGTCAGCTGGAGATCGACGAGCATGCCGCCGAGGCAGGCCTGGTTACCCGCCTGGAGGCCTTCGTCGATACCATCAGCGAATTCGCCCGCAGCGGAAAAGAATTCCCCGGCTGGGATAAGCATGCCTACCGGTCAGCGCCGACATCGGTCAATTCAGAAAAGGCCATCCTCATGCCGAGGATGGCCCCGCACGCCGAGATACTGGCCGCGGCCATGCAGGCCTTTGGGGTTAAGGCGACCGTGCTCCCCGAGTCAACAGAACAATCCCTGTTCTACAGCAACAAGGTAACCCGGGGCACGGAATGCCTGCCCTACCGCGTAACCCTGGGCGACTTTATGAGGTCCTTCCACGAGAACGGTCATGGCGAGGTTGACCTGAAGACCATTGAAGGGTTCATGCCCAGCGCCTTCGGGCCGTGCCGTTTCGGAAAATACGCCATAGAGCAGGTGAGGATACTCAGGGAGCTCGGTTTCGATCTCCCCATACGAACCACCGTGTCAAACCATGCCTATCGTGACCTGGGCCTGGGCATCGCCTTCGAACGCCTGGCGTGGAAGGGCATTGTGGCCATGGATTACCTCCTGGGGCTTCTGTGGCGCACCCGGCCCTACGAAAAGTCAGCCGGGGCCGCAGAGGAACTCTTTAGCGAATACACCATCAGGCTCGCCGACCGCATCCGCAAGAAGGATGATTTTGATGATGTCCTGAGGACGGCCACCACGGAATTTCGCGCTACGATCGACGCGGACAAGCCCCGAAGGCCGCTTGTCGGGATCAACGGCGAGATCTTCCTGCGCTCCAACAGGTTTAGCAATTGCGACCTGGTGAAGGAGTGCGAGAAGGCCGGGCTTGAAGTTATCGTCTCCCCGATTGGAGAATGGATCAAGTATATCACGCACCGGAATATTGAGGATGGTGTCAGGGAGAGGAAACTGAAAAAGGTGATTAGCGGCTACATCAGAAAGCGGTTGCAAGACCGCGATGAGCACTCAGTAGCCATCAAGTTCAACAGGCTTCTCGATCCGCACGAGCCGGCAACAAAGGATTTACTGGTGCTCTCGTGCCAGTACCTCTCGCCGAAATGCGGCAGCGAGGCGGTGCTGAGCATCGGAAGCGGAATCGACTGGATGGAGAACCCTGAGTTTGCCGGCGTGATCTCGGTAATGCCGCATGGTTGTATGCCCGGAGGAATTGTAGCGGCTATGTCGGAGAAGTTCAGCGCACTATACGCGAAGCCCTGGATTAACCTCACTTATGATGGCTCCCTGGAGACCACTAATCTGGAGCGGATTAACAATTTCGCTGAAGTTATCAGATTCTGCAGCAGTCCAAGACCCTGGTAATGAATCGTCTCGCGCTTTGGACACTCTGGCGCTACGCCACCACCCACCCCTCTGACCCCCCCGCTGCCCGGACTGGGTAGAGATCTACCAGTATCTTTTGACCAAGGTGATTGGGGAGAAAGCGCCGGAGAGGCTCAGGAAGGAGAGGCTGGACGACTATCGGATGGAGCTACTCAAGGAGCTAAAGGAGTGGCTGTGGGCTACCCGAGCCTTTCAATAGCATCTACAACTTCATCGATAAGCCAATCAGGGCTTGAAGTCCCTGAGGTCACGCCTACCGTTTCAGCGACCTTGAGTTCTTGCCATTCGCGATCGATCATGTGGGCAGACGAAACCAGTTTTGCATGCCCAAATTGGTTACACCTCTCCACAAGTCGGTTGCTGTTGGAGCTTTGAGGATCACCAACCACGACCACGAGGTCAGTGCTTGAAGCCAACGAGACCGCCTCACGCGCCCTCCTCGCTACGTGTTGACAAAGAGTTACTGCTATTTTGATATCCTGGAATTTCTCCAGAGGAGTCAAAACCTCGCTGACGAAGGCTTGAACTTCATGTGAGAGCCTCGTAGTCTGAGAGAGGATGGCCAGGCGTTTTGGCAGCCTTCCCCTAAGGACACTGGAGACGGAAAGACCAGCCTTCGAATTAGGGCCAGCCCGGTCGAGTAGCCCTTTTACCTCGGTATGATCAGGGTCACCGTAGACCACAACAAAGTAGCCTTCGTTAGCAAGCTGTGATGCCTTCTGCTGGGCTTTCCTGACAATCGGGCACGTAGTATCGATAAACTTCAATCCCTTGTGTTGAAGCTCATCGTAAACTCGGGGCGGGGCACCGTGGGCACTGATGGCAACAAGACCTAGGGCGTCATCAAGGCTGTGTACCACCTTTATGCCCATAGACTCAAGCTCCCTGACCACAGCATCGTTGTGCACCAGCTTTCCCAGAGTGAAAACAGGGGCACTTTGAGCAGCCTGCTTAGTGGTCTCGATCGCCCTTTTCACGCCAGGGCAAAAGCCTAGTTCCGTAGCTTTCTTGACGAATTTTGCCATTCTTTCCGCGCGGCAGCCCTTTGGAGAAGATCTATGCCTAGGATAAAGACACCAGTTGTTTGTCGATTGCTGCTTTTCCCTTTGACTGATACCCGCTCTTTGCTTATCGATACGAAACTGGGCTTCAAAAGTCACGCTCCACAACAAAACGAGCCATCTCCTCAAGCTCACTCCGCGGCGAGGGCGCAAGTGGCAGCCCGCGTATTCCCTCTAAGGCTTCATCGAGATACTTGTGAGCTATCCGTTGAGCGTAGGCTTGAGCCTGGAGAGCATCCAGAATCCTAAGAACGGCATCCAGATCCTGATCATCAATTACTTCCTTTTTGTAGATATTCAGCAGCTCTGTTTTCGCCTTGCCCTCCGCTTTCTCCAAGGCATATACTATGGGGAGAGATTTCTTCTTGCGTTGAATATCGCTGCCCCAGGGCTTGCCTGTCTTCCTTTCATCACCCCAAATGCCGAGGGCATCATCCATAATCTGGAAGGCTAGCCCCAAATTCCTGCCGAAGTTGGAGAGCCCCCGTATTATAGCTTCGGCATTGCTGCCCAGCAACGCTCCCACCTCTAGCGAGCCAGCGATGAGCGCTGCGGTCTTTCTTTCGATCATCTGCAGGTAATCGCCCACCACGATATCAAAGCGGCTCTCGTAGCTAATGTCAAGATACTGACCCTCGATCATCCTGAGGCAAGCCTCATATATAAGCCTATGAGCACGCAATTGCTTTTCGGCTGAGATGCCATGCTGGGTAAGGCCCAGCATGGCGAGGCCAGCTATGGTAGCCAGGGCGTCGCCAGCGTTTATTGCCTGAGGCTTTCCCCAGATGCTCCACACTGTGGGGCGATGGCGCCTTTCTCTGTCATCGTCCTGGATATCATCGTGGATCAAAGAGAAGTTATGGACCAGTTCCACGGCTACAGCTGCCGGCACCGCTTTGTGCCACGTTCCTCCCACAGCCTCACAGGCAAGTAGCAACAAGGTTGGGCGCAAAGCCTTTCCCGCTGAGCCTTGGACGGGATGCCCTTGCTCATCCACCCAACCGAGGTGGTATCGCATCATCTCATACAAAGGCGACTCACGCTCGGCCAGCACCGATCTTAGTTCGGCATCGATTTCAGAGCGATACCTCTCGAAAGCCAAGGGCAACCTCACCTTTTGATCCCCTTTCACTGCTTGGTATATTCTCGAAGGGCGAGGTCTGGAAAGGAGCTTCTGATGCGGTGGGCTATCCCTTCAGGATCCAGGTCAAACATGGAGCGCAACAGCCCCTGGGGGCCATGCTCCACAAAACTGTCTGGCAGGCCAATGCACTCCGTCCTCACCTCCACCAGCTTAGAACCCTCCAGCAATTGCAGCACGGCGCTCCCAAATCCTGCGGCGAGGGCATTTTCCTCAATAGTTATCAGCCTCTTCGCTCTGTAGGCCTCCTCCAGAATAAGTTCTGAGTCCAGAGGCTTGGCAAAGCGGGCGTTAACGACGGCACACTCGATGCCTTCCCTTGCTAGTTGGTCTGCGGCGGTAAGGGCAGGGACCACCATTGTGCCAATGGCCACAATAGCCACGTCTTGGCCATCCCTTAGTTTCTCACCCCTGCCGATGGGTAGCTGCTTCAGGTCAGGCTGCAAGGGCACCCCTTGCCCATAGCCCCTGGGATAGCGTATCGCCATCGGGCATCCTGCTTTAGTCGCGGTAAAAAGCAGGTGCTGAAGCTCGTCTTCATCCTTGGGGGCGGCCACAACCATGTTGGGGATGCTGCGCAGATAGGAGATATCGAAGGCGCCCTGGTGTGTCCGGCCATCACCCCCGACAATGCCAGCCCGGTCGATGGCAAAGACCACGGGCAGATTCTGTATGCACACGTCGTGAATGATCTGATCATAGGCCCGCTGCAAGAAGGCGGAGTAGATGGCAACGATGGGAATAAGCCCCTGGGCAGCCAGGCCAGCGGCCAGGCCAACCGCGTGCTGTTCACAAATGCCCACGTCGAAGACGCGGTTGGGAAATTCATGGGCAACAGGAGGCAGCCCGGTTCCCTCAAGCATAGCGGCCGTAATGACCACGATCTTCGGGTTCTCCCGCATCAGGCGCAGGACGGTTTGCCCAAAGACTTTGTTGTAGGAGGGGGCGGCGCTAACATCGGCCTTCCTAGGCGATACACCATGATATTTGACAGGGTTCTCTTCAGCAGGGGGATAGCCTTTGCCCTTCTCGGTCAGAACATGAATAAGGGTGGGTTTGGTTCCGTGGCCCCGTGTCCTGATCAGGGCCGCCTCTATTTCCTTGATTTTGTGACCGTCTATAGGACCCAGGTAATCAAAGCCAAGTTCTTCCCAGAAGCCGGAGGGGATGAGCGCCCTCTTGAGCTCACCCCGGAGCCGCTTGCTAAATGCCCAAGCTGCTGGTCCCATAGGCACCCTGGTGACAGTTCTCAGGGCTTCCTGCTTTGCCAGTTGGTACTTCGGGTGAATTCTTACCAGGCTGAGCAATCGGTTGAGGGCGCCAACCGAGGGGGAGATAGCCATCTCGTTGTCGTTGAGGACCACGATCAACTTCTTGCCCAGGTGGCCAGCATGATTGAGAGCCTCAAAAGCCATGCCCGCGCCCAGGGCGCCATCGCCGATAACGGCCACTAAATGGCGCCGCTCACC
>JAUWZB010000033.1 GCA_030615555.1 Dehalococcoidales bacterium | reverse complement strand
TTGCCGGTAGATGGGGCGACGCAGCTTCAAGGACTCGATGATCGCCCCCGGGCGAAGGTCGAAGTGCTTACGGATCAGGTCGGCGATGACCTCGTCTGAAACCCTCCCTGTGCCGAAGGTCTCTATATAGATGGAAAGGGGATGAGCTACTCCGATGGCATAGGAGGTATGGAGCTCCAGACGATCAGCGAGGCCAGCGGCCACCAGGTTCTTGGCGACATACCTTGCCGCATAGGCTGCGGAGCGGTCCACCTTGGTGGGGTCCTTTCCCGAGAAACAGCCCCCGCCATGCCTGGCGATGCCACCATAGGTATCGACCAATATCTTGCGCCCGGTGAGCCCGCAATCACCCATCGGCCCCCCGATTACGAAGCGACCTGTGGCATTGACATAATATTTTGTTCCCTTATCCAATAAGGAAGCAGGGATCACGGCCTTAATCACCTGCTCAATAATATCGCGCTCAATAACATCGTGGCTAACTATGGGGTCGTGCTGGGCGCCGATCACCACGCTATCGACCCGCTGGGGCACACCCTCGGAGTACTCCACCGTCGCCTGGGACTTGCCATCTGGGCGGAGATAGCGCAGGGTGCCATCCTTCCTTAGCTCGGCGAGGCGCTTGCATAGCTTATGGGCCAGGGAGATGGTGAGGGGCATGAGCTCGGGGGTCTCGTTGCAGGCAAAGCCTACCATCATCCCCTGGTCGCCGGCACCGAGGGCCTCGATCTCGTTACTGGATGCCCCGCCGCTCCTCACCTCAAACGATTTGTCCACGCCCATAGCGATGTCCTTTGACTGCTCTTTGATGGAGACCATCACCCCGCAGGTGTCGCAGTCAAATCCATATTTTGCGCGGGTATAGCCCACATCGCGCACCACCTCTCGAACGATGTCCTGGATCTCCACATAACAGTCGGTGGTGATCTCCCCCATGACGATGACCAGCCCGGTGGTCGCTGCTACCTCGCAGGCCACCCTTGCCACAGGGTCCTGGGCCAGGATGGCGTCGAGGATAGCATCGGAGATCAGGTCGCAGAGCTTGTCAGGGTGCCCCTCGGTAACCGACTCCGAGGTCACCAGCATCGATTTCGAGTTCATAAAGGTGGTGGGCATCGCCGTCTCTCCCTTCCATAGTTGATCCTAGTGAATATAAACCTCACGCCGACGAGTTCTTACTCGCCCATTAACTTCGGCAGTCGCCTTTAGCAAGGTTGCAGGACAGCCCAGCTTCTGAACAAAGCCTGTAAAAGCAGTGAGGTCTTTGGGTAGACATTCATCATCAAATCCTCGAGCCTCAGCTCTTACCATCAGTTCATCTCCATCACCAATGCGGGGGTCTAAGGCTAAACCAGTTCCCACATGGTTGTAATCTACATCTAGCTTCAGGCAAACATCATAAATCTCGTTTGCATAAGAGATCTTCATAGCTAGGTAGCAATTTGAGGCGCATTTTATCACTTCAGCGGTTATAGAATCTGTCACCACAAAGTTTACATTTGTTCCAAGTTTAGTTTTGTATACCTCAAGCAGCCGCTCTTGCGCCCATTTGGTATCAGCACCTATCACTACCCGATAGGGATCGAGAGCATCCCGAAAAGCTCGATGCGCCCTCAGAAACTCGGGATTCGACGCAAAATGAGCAACTTTATATCTTTGTTGTAGATTCCTAACTGTACCTGGAAGGATCGTTGACCGAATAGCGACAACCTGGTCGGGTTGCAACTGAGGAATCAAATCCTCCAAGGCGCTATAGAAAACCCCTAAGTCATTTCGACCTGCAATAAAGGGCGTCGGCAGACACATAAAGATAACAGGACAGTCAGTTAACGCCGCTAGATTGTGATAACCTTTTGGTGGGTCGTGAATAACTTGGCTATCAAATAGATAAGCAGTTGCCTGCCCTACTATACCACACCCAACCACACCGACCTTATGCATGCAAACCCCCTTGCTCTTTTGTTTGCCTATGTCCCTTCCTCCCAGCTCTCCAGATATTTTCTTTGTTCCTCAGTAAGCGTGTCAATAGTGATTCCCATGGAGGCCAGCTTCAGCCTGCCAACCTCCCTGTCGATCTCCCTGGGCACGGGGTAAATCCCGGGCTCGGCTCTTCCCCCTTTCACCATATACTCTACGCAGAGCGCTTGGTTGGCGAAGCTCATGTCCATAACGCTTGCGGGATGCCCCTCAGCGGCGGCCAGGTTGATCAGCCTGCCCTCGCCGAGGAGGATGATTCGCCGACCATCTGGGAGGGTATACTCATCGACGAAGGGACGCAGGCGGCGCTTGGCTTTTGCCATCTTCTCCAGGGTTGGGATGTTGATCTCCACGTTGAAATGACCGCTGTTGGCCAGGATGGCCCCATCCTTCATCAAAAGGAAATGGGCCCTATCGAGGACGTTGATGTTCCCAGAGAGGGTGATGAATATGTCCCCAATCTTTGCTGCCTCAGCGATGGGCATCACAGGATAGCCATCCATGACCGCCTCTAGGGCACGGAGGGGCTCGATCTCGGTCACTATGACATGGGCTCCCATGCCACGCGCCCTCATCGCCACCCCCCTTCCGCACCAGCCATAGCCGCAGACCACCACCTTCTTTCCGGCCCAGAGGATATTGGTGGCTCGTGTGATGCCATCGATGGTGCTCTGACCGGTGCCATAGCGATTGTCAAAGAAGTGCTTCGAATCCGCCTCGTTCACTGCGATGATGGGGTAGAGGAGCTTCCCCGCCCTCGCCATGCTCCTCAACCGGATACACCCGGTGGTGGTCTCTTCGGTGCCACCGATAATATTGGTGGCAAGTTGTTGACGCTCCTTGTGAATTGTGCTCACCAGGTCGGCGCCATCGTCCAGGGTGATATGGGGGCTCTGGTCCAGGGCAGCATTGATATGCTTATAGTAGGTTTCGCTATCCTCCCTATTTATGGCATAGACAGGGATGCCATACTCTGCCACTAGGGCGGCAGCGGCATCGTCCTGAGTAGAGAGGGGGTTTGAGGCGCAGAGTGCCAGTTCGGCGCCGCCCTCCTTGAAGACCAGCGCCAGATTCGCAGTCTCGGTGGTGATGTGGAGACAGGCGGAGACCTTGACCCCCTCAAGGGGCTTCTCCCGGGCGAAGCGCTCACGGATTAACCTGAGTACCAGCATCTCACGGGATGCCCACTCAATACGCAGTATCCCTGCTGAGGACAGGGAAGGGTCCTTGATGTCAGCTTTCATAAATTACTCTCCTTATCAAAATGGGTGAACTTTTTAAGCTCTTGGTATCTATGGGTAATATCAGCTATCCTCAGAGAGCGAAGGCCATCGATACTGAACTCAGCGATGGTAAAGCTGGCTACAGCGGTGCCATGGATGATGGCTTGTCTCAGGGCTTGTGGGGTGAGCTCTTTAGCCCGGTCTAAGTAGCCCAGAAAGCCCCCGGCAAAGCTGTCCCCGGCCCCGGTGGGGTCCTTGACCTGGTCTACGGGATAGGCTGGGGCGATGAAGTAGTCATCGTCGCCGATCATGATCGCTCCGTGTTCCCCTCTCTTTGCGATCACCGCTTTGGGTCCCAGCTTGAGGATACTCCTGGCGGCAGCGACAATGTTCTGGCTTCGGGCGAAGAGGCACACCTCGGACTCGTCAATGATGACGATGTCCACGGCGCTCATCGCGCGGCACAGGGATTCACTCTTGCCCCGAATCCAGAAGTTCATGGTATCGACCACTTTCAGCTGGGCCCCGCTGACTTGGTTCAGTACCTCGCACTGGAGATCAGGGTCGATATTGGCCAGAAAGACTAGATCGCTGTTGTCGTATCCCGGGGCCAGGGTAGGGTGAAAATCGGCGAAGACGTTGAGCCTGGTGTCTAGGGTTTGGGTGACATGTTGCTCATAGTCATAGCGCCCGACCCAGCGAAAGGTCTGGCCGTCGACCACCTCCAGCCCCCTGGTATCGACCCCGCGCTCGGTGAGGAAGCGGATGTGCTCGGCGGGGAAGTCAGTGCCCACCACCCCGACCAGGTTTACCTTGGTGTAAAGGCTGGCGGCGGTGGCGAAGTAGACCGCGGAGCCACCAAGCACCTCAGTGACATTGCCAAAGGGCGTCTCCACCGAGTCCAGAGCCACCGATCCCACGACCAGCACACTCAACCGGTTACCCCTCTCACTCCTTCTTGGCCTCCGCTTTCATCCGCTCTGTGTTCATATCAACCATCGTTTATTGGCGAATCCAACCACTGGAGCACCTGCTCCAGAACCTCCCGATGATTCGCCCTCGTCACCGTGATGGTAACCACGCTGGGGTGTCCCTTTATCTCATCGGCCCAGGGGTGCGGGGGGAGCATTATCGTTCCAAGCACCCTCTTCCCGCTATCTATGGCCTCTAAGACCGCTTCCTTGAAATAGGGCGAAAAAAGCTCCATCTTCCCGATCTCGTCGATGACCACCACATCGCACTCACGAATCGCTTCCCTGAGGGCAGCGACCCCCACCCTATCCAATCCCTCGACATCCACGCCATACTTGCTGACCCGATAAGGGCTCTTGATGTCGATATGGGCCAGGATGGCGTTTTGTCCATCCAGAGTGACGATCCTGAAGCCCTGCCTTACCCCCTCAGCTCTTATCTCCTCGGTGAAAAATCCCCCCGCTCTTCCTTGCGCCTTATCGAGCGCCCGCTTAATAATGGTGGTCTTGCCCACACCGGGGCCACCGGTGAGCAGGTAGGCTTTTCTCATGCGCCCCTCTCTGCCCGCCTCTTCATCATCTTTTTTTTCATTTTCTTACGATGCTTCAGTTGAGCTACCCTTTTCCGCTTATTCATATCTCTTTCAATGTTTTGATCCTAAGATGGCTGCTGCCTCCTTGAGCTTGGCCGGTATGTCAAGCTGGGCGGGACAAATCTCTACACATGACAGGCACTCATCGCAAAGCGTCACCAGGGCTTCGTGCTCTTCCCAATAAATGGTCTTCGCCCATTCCCTCATCCCATACTGCTCGTGGGACACCAGGAGGCGGAACACATCTTGAATCCTAATCCCTTTAGGACACAAGGGCAGGCAATAGCCACACCCCTGGCAAAAGGTGAAGCCCACCTCCTTGGCCCTCTCCTGAAGCTCTTTCACCTCGCTTGAGGGCATCCGCTGAGGGACATAGCCCAGCGGCACGTCCTCCTCCACCTCTTTAATTTTGCCCATCCCGGGGATCACCGTGGTGATATAAGGATTTCTCAATACGAATCTCAGCGATGCCTCAGCAGTGCTCGTCGCCCTATCCGCTACCTTGAATTGCACCGCTTCAGGGGGCACCGCCAGGTAGCCGCCGCCCAGGGGCTTCATCACGACCACGCCTACATTGCGCTCCCGGGCCAATGGGAAAAGCTCCCGATCACCGTCGTCATTGGTGAGGTTATAGGTGGCCATGACGGCATCGAACTCCCCTGTTTTTATCGCTTTCGCCAGCACATCGTTGCAATGCCCACTGATCCCGATGTAGTCCACCTTACCTGTTGCTCTTGCCTCCTTCATCGCTTCCAGCACGCCCATCCTCAGGCGGTACTCCAGCTCCTCATCGCTGTCCACGCTGTGGATTAAGATGAGGTCGAGCTTATCCACGGCAAGGCGGCGCAGGCTTTCCTCAATGCTCCTTTCAACCTCACGCTTGGTTCGAAAATGGCTCTTCGTCGAGATAAAAAGTTTCTCCCTGACCTCCTTAATCGCCGCGCCGATCTTGTCCTCGCTGTCGCCATAGGAGCGGGCGGTGTCGATGAAATTCACCCCCAGCTCGATGGCACGCCGCACCACTCTTACCGCCTCCTCCCGTGGTTGATACTGGATCGGGATGCCGCCGAATCCCACCACCGAGGCCCCGAAATTTGTCCGCCCCAATCTTCGCTGCAACACCGCTGTTCATCCCCTTTTGCTGAAAACCTCCACAAATTTAGCGATGGAGCAGTCGTAGGTTCTCTCGACCTCCAGAGGGAAGAGGCAGCCCGGCAGCTCGCCAAGATTTTTGTGGTAGAGGATGCAATCGCAGCACTTCCCCTTCCGCTCGCACGGCTCGTAGGTGCAGGTGCACCTCTCTTTGTTGGCATCGATGCGGCATTCCAACTTCTCATCCCTCTTTGATATACCGTTTTCTTAGCTCCTTTGACAGCCCGGCCAGGAGCTCGAGAGCCCATGCTGCTGCCTCCTCATAGATCGATCCCAGGCCGCAGGAGGGGGTAACCAGACACCGCTCTCTCAGAAGACGCAAGCTGACCCCTTTTCGATTAAGTGCTCCCATTCCCTCCTCCAGGCGTTCAATGAGGCTTTGCACTGTCTCCCCTTTCAGGTCTTGGTCATTGTGGGGCACGATGCCCCAGGCGATAACGCCACCGCGCTCCAGGAATGCTTTCACCTCCTCAGGATAAAGGGCGATGGTAGAGCCATAATTATAGGCGTCAAAACTTAGGATGTCGAGGGGTGTGGAAAGCAATATCGGCCAATCGGTATTGCCGCAGCAGTGGACCCCCTTTAGCCCGCTGATGCCGGCGAAGACCTCCTCCAAAAGGCTTGTTGCCTGCTCCCGAGAGAGGGAGACAAAAGCGGAGCCAATGGAGGCCATATAGGGCTCATCGACGAAGATGATGGTGTTGGGTGAGACAACCTTAAGCTCCCTCTCCTGCCAGGCCGCCTTAAGATGGAGGTGTTTCGCTAGGGCATCGGCAAGGGTATCGTCATAGAGGACTGGGCGGCGGTGCTCATCGGTCACCGCAAGCCCCCAGGTAACCGGCCCGGTCACCTGTCCCTTAGTGGCAAAGGGCACCCCAAGCTCCATTTCGAGGAAGGCGTGAAGCCCCGCGGCATAGTCAGGGCTTGTGGCGTATTTTTCGACCTTGTTCTCCAGATAAGAGGCGTAGAGTTGCTCCAAGGGTTTTTCCAGGTCTTTAGAGCGATCGACATAAATACGGTCCCCCTCGATGACCACGCCGGGGAAACCCTCGCTGAACTGGGCATACATATTCTCCAGGAAGGAGCGCTTCGGTAGTTGGGGCCAGGCGGGGATTTCAGGCAGGAACCTAGCCACCAGTGAGCAGGCCTCTTTGGGGTCGGTATGAGGCATGCTTCCCACCGCAGTAGCAAGTCCGCTAAGCTCAAATCGGGGCAGTTTTTCGCTCCTCCATAAGAAGTTCTCCCACAGCTATGGTTCTTACTCCGTTAATAGGAGCTATTCCTGGGGCCACCACTACTTAATATACTTTCCAATTAAAAGGTCTAGATCTTTTTTCATCCGCTCAGGAATCTTCTCCGGAGCGGTGATAATTGCATTCTTAAGCGCTTCGCCACAGCCACATTCCCGCTCCCCTGGGATGCGTGCCGCCGCTATGTTTATGATCCTCTTGGCTGTATCGGCATTACGCAGCAGGTTGGTAAGTGCCATGTCGATGGTTACTGAATCCTCGGTTTCATGCCAGGTATCGTAGTCTGTGATGCAGGCCAGGGTAGCATAGCAGATCTCGGCCTCCCTTGCCAGCTTTGCTTCCGGTAGTGCTGTCATCCCGATGATACCCGCTCCCCAGGAGCGATAGAGGTTCGATTCTGCCTTTGTGGAGAAAAGTGGCCCCTCCATCACGATATAGGTGCCCTCCTGGTGAACATTGGCTCCCACATCGAGGGCTGCCTGATAAAGTATATTGCTGAGTACCGGGCAGAATGGCTCGGCGAAGGTGACATGAGCGACCAGACCCTCGCCGAAGAAGCTGTTCACCCGGCTTTTGGTACGGTCGATGAGCTGGTCCGGTATGACAATGTCCAGGGGATGGATACCCTCTTTCAAGCTTCCTACCGCATTGACAGAGATGATCCACTCAACACCCAGCGACTTCA
>JAUWZB010000095.1 GCA_030615555.1 Dehalococcoidales bacterium | reverse complement strand
CCCCTTCATCAACCTCCCGCTCCCAGAGCACCATCATGGTTCGTCCCAGAAACTGCTCCCTAAAACGGCGAGCGCTCTCCCTCGCCAGCTTAAGCATCCGCCCGCTCCGCTCCTTCTTAACCCGCTCATCAAGCTTCTCAGGCATCAGTGCGGCGGGAGTGCCCGGCCTTTCCGAATAGGGGAAGACATGAATATTGGCGAAGGCCATCCTCTGGCAGAAGCGGTAGCTCTCCTCGAACTCCTCGTCGGTTTCTCCCGGGAAGCCCACCATAACGTCAGTGGTGGTCGCCACATCCGGTATCGCCTCCCGAATCCTAGCCACTGCCCTTTCATAATCCGCCACCGAATATCGCCGTCCCATGCGCCTGAGCACCGGATCGCTGCCGCTCTGGAGAGGCAGGTGGAGATGGCGGCAAAGCCTCTCATCTTGCCACAGGGCGAGAAGCTCTGTGGTGATCTCTTGAGGCTGGAGGGAGGAGAGGCGCAGTCGTGCCACGCTGGTCTCAGCGAGGATGCGCTGGGTGAGGAGTTCCAGGCTCTGCCTATAGGCCCCGATTTGGGTCCCCGTCAGCACCACCTCCCGGTAGCCCATTTCCACCCTCGCCCCTACCTCTTTAACTGCCTCATTGAGGGACAAGCTGCGCTCCTGGCCGCGGACCAGGGGCACAATGCAGTAGGAGCAAAATTGGTTGCAGCCCTCCTGAACCTTGACCAAACTGCGGGCGCGAAGCATTTGAGGGCAGAGCGCGCTGCTGGTGCTGATCAGCCCCAGCTTCCCTAAAACATCGAGCAGGCGGGCCTTTTCCTCGTTGCCGAGGACCATGTCAACCCCTGCCACCTGAGCGAGCTCCCCGGCAGCCCGCTCCGCATAGCACCCGATGGCGATGATGAGAGCGCTAGGGTTTCTGCGTCGCGCCAGTCTTAAGAGATGGCGGGACTTGCGGTCGGCAATGTGGGTCACGGTGCAGGTATTGAGGATGTAGATGGCGACGCCGGCTGAGGGAGGGACCACCCGATATCCCATCTCGGCGAACTGCCCTGCCAGAGACTCGCTCTCCGCCTGATTCAGCTTGCAGCCCAAGGTCTCAAGGGCGACACCCTTTTTGAGGTCTCCCATCTGCCTCATCGTTTAGTAATCATACCTGTCATTCTGACCCTGAATGAAGTGATAGAGAAGAATCTAGAGAGCCTTCGCGGAGTTTAGACTGAGCGAGGCTCTTCGGTCGCGCTGCTTCCTCCAGAAAGCGAAGGTAAATATACCCCATCTATCTTCCCTTGACTCCCGGTCTACTTGTGCTATTATATGGTTTAAGCCTTCCATGGGTCAAGAAGATATAGCGACTTTAGCCCGTAACATGATATACTATTACAACAAACAGGGGGGAGCGCTTCTTTGAGTAATAGAGTCGTGGTCACTGGCATGGGGGTGATCAGCCCTGTAGGGCTCGATGTGTCCTCGACGTGGCAGGGGTTGGTCTCAGGCAAATCCGGAGTGGACTACATTACCCAGTTTGATCCTGGACCCTTGGAGACCAAGATCGCCGCCGAGGTGAAGAATTTCGACCCCGGTCAATATATAGACCGCAAGGAGTACCGACACATGGATCGCTTTGTTCATTTTGCCATAGCGGCGGCCCTTGAAGCGGTAGAGCAAGCCCACCTAAACATCGATGACACAAATGCTGGGGGGATCGGTGTGGTTATCGGGGTGGGGATGGGGGGGCTGAGCACACTGTTAAGCCAGTACCGCGTGTTGACAGAGCGGGGGCCCGATAGAGTCAGCCCCTTCCTCATTCCCATGATGATCGCCGACATGGCTTCTGGTCAGGTGGCAATTCTGCTCGGGGCAAAGGGTCCTAATTTCTGCACCACCTCTTCCTGTGCCAGCGGTTCCGATGCCGTTGGGGAGGCCTTCGAGATCATCAGGCGCGGTGATGCCCAGGCGATGATCACCGGGGGGGCTGAGGCGGTAATACACCCGCTCGCCGTTGCTGGCTTCAATGCAGCACGGGCCCTCTCCACCAGAAACCATGAGCCGCAAAAGGCCTCCCGTCCCTTCGATGGCGAGCGGGATGGCTTTATCATCGGGGAGGGGGCGGCGGTCCTCATCCTGGAAAGCCTTCCCTTCGCCACAAAGCGGGGCGCCCCGATCCTGGCTGAGGTTATGGGCTACGGCGCTACCGGGGATGCCTACCATATTACCCAGCCAGTAGATGGGGGTGGGGGGGGGGTGAGGGCGATGAGCATCGCCCTCGAGGAAGCAGGGCTGGAACATGGAGAGATCGATTACATCAATGCCCACGGCACATCTACTCCCCTAAACGATAAGCATGAGACCATGGCAATAAAGACCGTCTTTGGAAAGGAAGCCTACCGAATTCCCATCAGTTCCACAAAGTCGATGGTGGGGCACCTGCTGGGCGCGGCGGGAGCCATTGAGGCGGCGATCTGCGTCCTCACGATCCAGCACGGGGTCATTCCGCCGACGATAAATCTCACCTCCCCCGACCCAGATTGCGACCTTGATTATGTGCCCAATACGGCTCGCCAGGTGGCGGTGAATACGGCCTTATCCAATGTCTTTGGCTTTGGGGGGCACAACTCCACCCTAATCTTCCGAAGATACGGGGAGAAAGCATGAGACATAGCCGCTGGCAAATGCCGCCTCGCTTCTCGGAAGCGCAGCTTTCCAGAATTTCTCGAAGAAGCCTTCCCCCATTAATGGCTCAACTCCTCTACAATCGGGGTATCACCGAGCCAGCACAAATTGAATCCTTTCTCGCCGCAGATGAGCGCCTCCTTAATGACCCCTTCCTGCTCCCCGATATGGATAAAGCGATAGCCAGGATCTACCACGCTTTGCTCTCCGGGGAGGCTATTGCTGTATATGGGGACTTCGATGCCGACGGGGTCACGGCCACCACTCTCCTCACTGAGGGACTCTCCTCCCTTGGTGGGCGGGCGGTTCCATATATCCCCCACCGCACTGAGGAGGGCTACGGCCTTAACGATGCTGCCTTAGCGCGCTTATCGCAACAAGGGGTTAGTTTAGTGGTCACGGTGGATTGCGGCATCAGCGCCGCCCCTGAGGTGGCGGGGGCGCAGCGGATGGGGCTTGACATCGTGATCACCGACCATCACGCGGTCCCTCCCCAAATGCCACCGGCCATCGCGGTGGTCAATCCAAAGAGAGCTGACTCCCTTTATCCCTTTCCGGAGCTCGCCGGCGTGGGCGTTGCCTTCAAACTCCTCCAGGCACTTTTTCGCTCTTTGGGCAAGGACAGCGATATGGCGGCCTTTTTAGATCTAGTGGCTTTGGGAACGGTGGCTGACATGGTTCCCCTCCTTGGGGAGAACCGCTACCTGGTGAAGCGTGGTCTTGAGGTGTTACACACCACAGAGCGGCTAGGATTAAGGGAGATGGCCAGGTGCGCCGGCATTCCCCTTTCGGGCATTGACCAGGGGATCATCTCCTGGGTTTTGGGACCTCGCCTCAACGCAGCGGGGCGTCTGGACCACGCCAGCATGAGCTATGATCTACTATCGACCGACTCCTTGGAGGAAGCCCACAGGCTGGCGATTCTCCTGGATAGGAAAAATGTGGAGCGACAAAGGCTCACCGAGGTGGTGCTCGCTAAGGCGAGGGGAAAGCTAATTGTTATGGGCACCGATTCTCCATTTCTCATGGTTGGCGGCGAGGACTTCCCTAGCGGTGTGCTGGGTGTGGTTGCTGGTAGGCTGGTGGAGGAGTTCTACCGCCCTGTGGTTGTCTTCGAGCGGGGCAAGGAAGAGTGCCGGGGGAGCGCCCGTAGCATCCCAGATTTCAATATCATCGCTACCCTGGGCGATTGCAGCGACCTCCTC
>JAUWZB010000035.1 GCA_030615555.1 Dehalococcoidales bacterium | reverse complement strand
AAGCGGCTCGGAGGCCAGGGCTTCGATTTCGAACATCCCTCCCAGATAATGGCAGAGATCGCCGAGCTTACCCCCTCCTATGGGGGCATCTCCTATGAGCGCCTGGATGATGGTGGCCTACAATGGCCCTGCCCTACTAAGGAGCATCCGGGAACACCCATCCTGCACACCGAGCAATTCACCCGTGGGAAGGGGAGGTTTTTGCCTCTGGAGTATAAGCCATCGCTGGAGCAGACCGACGATGATTACCCCCTGATCCTCACCACGGAGCGCAGCCTGTATCACTTCCACACAGGAACCATGACCAGAAGGGTGAAAGGGCTCAATGTAATTAAGGGTGAGGAGCAGGTGGAGATAAATCCACAGGATGCCCAGAATCTGGGGATTGCCGATGGTGAACTGGTGCGGGTCACCTCGCGGCGGGGGGAAGTGACTGCTAAAGCAAAGGTGACCGAGGTTTCACCCCCAGGCGTGGTCTCGATGAGCTTCCACTTCACCGAAACGAGGACGAATCTGCTTACCAACCCGGCCCTGGATCCCGTCTCCAAGATCCCCGAGCTAAAGGTTTGCGCGGTAAGGGTAGAGAAGGCAAGCAAGTAGCCATTAAGGCCAAGAAATAAAGGTCGCCCTGCCAAATCAGGCAGGGCGTTTCATTGTCTACCGGGCGTTTTTTTGTAAATGACCCAAAAAGCTATTCCTTGTTGCGGTGATTTTTAGTAGAATAGCCCCGAGGACGAAGGGGGCAGGCATCGATAACCTTTAAGTGTCACCCAAGTCCTATTTCCAACGACCGAAAAGGACGAAAAGATGACTCCGTTAAGACAGCAGTACCTCAGGATCAAGCGAAAGTACCCGGAAGCGATCGTCTTCTTCCGCCTCGGTGACTTCTACGAGACCTTCGAACAAGATGCCAGGATCGCCTCCCGGGAGCTGGAGATCGTGCTTACCTCCCGGGAGATGGGCAAGGGGCAGCGCTTCCCGATGGCCGGGATCCCCTGTCATGCCCTGGATAACTATCTGGCGAGGCTGATAAACAAGGGCTATAAGGTTGCCATCTGTGAGCAACTAAGCGAGCCCAAAGCAAAAGGGCTGGTGGAGCGGGACGTGATTCGTGTCGTAACCCCGGGCACCGTGGTCGAGCCGGGGCTTCTGGAGGGGAAGGCGAACAATTACCTCACGGCCCTGGTTTCAGATAGGGAGCAGGTGGGCATCGCCTATGTCGATATAACCACAAGCGAATTCCAAACCACCCAGCTCTCCCATGAGCGTGCCCCGGCGGAGCTGGAACGCCTCAGGCCATCAGAGGTTCTGGCCCCTCGCGGCTCCAATGTTGCCGACCTTCCTGCTCCGGCAACCCTCCTCGACGAGCAGTGGTTCGAACTGGAGACCGCGCGCCAGCTTCTGCTGGACCACTTTGGCGCCTCGTCGCTAGAGGGATATGGCTGTGCCCACCTGCCTTTGGCGATAAGGGCAGCAGGCGCCATTATCCATTACCTTGGTGAGACCCAAAAGGGGGCACTGGGGCAACTCACCAGGCTCGCCACCTATACCACAGAGTCCTTCATGATCCTTGACCCCCAGACGCGGCGCAACCTGGAATTGTTTCACACCTTCCGCCAGGGGACCGCAGGTTCCCTTCTCTCCGTGATTGACCTGACAAAAACAGCTATGGGAGGGAGGTTGCTCCGGAGGTGGCTGGGTCAGCCATTACTTGACATAACACAATTAGATCAACGGCTTGACGCTGTGGCATGGTTCCATGATAGTGCAGGGCGGTGCACCAAGACTGTCACTTTACTCAGCCAAATCGCTGACCTGGAGAGGCTCATCAACCGCATCAGGAGCAGCATCGCCACCCCCAGGGAGGTAATCAGCTTGCGCCGCAGCCTTGAGGCCGCCTCCCAGCTTAGAGAGACGATGGAACAAGAAGCGGCCTCCCCCATAAGATGGCTTTTGGAAAGTTTGAAACCCTGCCAGGATATCGCTGCCTTAATCTCCGGGGCGATCGCTGAGGAGCCCCCCCCAAACCTCGGTGAAGGTGTGATCAAGGAGGGCTTCTCACCAGAGCTAGACGAGATCAGGTCGGCATCACGAGAGGCCAAGAAATATCTGGCAAACCTGGAGCGCCAGGAGCGGGAGCGGACGGGGATCAAATCCCTCAAGGTGGGGTATAACAAGGTCTTCGGCTACTATATCGAGGTCTCAAAGCCCAATCTACCTCAGGTGCCCGCCGATTACATCCGCAAGCAGACGCTGGTGAGCGCGGAGCGCTTCTTCACCCCCCAGCTCAAGGAATATGAATCGCTGATCCTCAATGCCCAAGAGAGGATCGCTGAGCTTGAGGGAAACATCTTTCGCCAGGTCTCAAGCCAGGTGGGCGCCGCCGCCGAGCGCATCTTGGAAGTGGCCTCCGCCCTCGCCCAGTTGGACGTTTTCTCATCCCTGGGCGAGGTGGCGGCACGCTATGGCTATGTGAGACCGAAGCTGACCGAGGAGGACGCCATCGTTATCTCCGGTGGTCGCCACCCTGTTGTGGAGCAAATGATCAGCGATGAGCCCTTCGTCCCCAATGACACCTTTCTCTCCAACAGGGACGCCCAGATGGTGATCCTCACCGGCCCCAACATGTCGGGGAAGTCTACATATTTAAGGCAGGTGGCGCTCATCGTCCTCCTGGCACAGATCGGCAGCTTCATCCCTGCCGATTCAGCCACTATTGGCATCGTCGATCGCATCTTTACCCGTGTCGGCGCTCAGGATGAGCTGGCGATGGGTCGTTCCACCTTCATGGTAGAGATGGAGGAGACCGCGAACATCCTGAACCATGCCACCCCTCGCTCGCTGGTGATCCTGGATGAGATCGGGAGGGGAACCAGCACCTACGATGGCATCTCCATCGCCCAGGCAGTGGCCGAATACATTCACCACCACCCCAGGCTGGGGGCAAAGACCCTCTTTGCCACTCATTACCACGAGCTGGTGGAGCTGGCAAACTTCCTGCCCCGGGTGAAGAACTGCAATGTTGCCGTAGCTGAAGAGGATGGCAAGGTCATATTTTTGCGCCGGATCATGCCCGGAGGCGCCGACAAGAGCTATGGCATCCATGTGGCGCAGCTTGCGGGCCTTCCTCGCTCGGTGATTCACCGTGCCGAGGAGGTCCTTTCTGCCCTGGAGAGCAACCGCCAGCAAAATGGGTCGCCGAGAAAGGCCACTCAGCCACAGCAGCTCTCCCTGTTGGCGAATTCATCGCCGATTTTGGATGAGCTGGTGCAACTGGAGGTGGATGCCATAACGCCGCTTGAGGCGCTCACCAAGCTCTATGAGTTACGCAAGAAGGCGGAAGAGGAATTATTATAAAGGAACAGAAGCGCGGGAGGTGATCCAATGGTAAGACCTAAAAGAGCGGATACCGTACCAACCAAATGTGCCAGGTGTGGGAGTGAACAACTCAGGCAGGCAGAGTTGTCAATGTATGGCAAGTTTGGCTTCCTGGGGCCGGACTATAGATTCGATGTCTATATTTGCAAGGAATGCGGCTACTCAGAGCTCTTCTTCCAGAAGGCAAAGTGGATAATGTAAGAAATGCCGATCAAGGTCTTAGCGCCTGAGCTCGTCTCTTAGAACGCTGACCAAGAGGTGATACCAATGGATATGCCAAGTAGAGCGGAGGTCCTACCTGCCAAATGCGCCAAGTGTGGGAGTGAAGAATTAAAGCGGGCAGAGTTTTCCATGCATGGCAAGCTTGGCTTCATGGGGCCGGACTATAGATTCGATGTCTATATTTGCAAGGAATGCGGCTACTCAGAGCTCTTCTTCCAGCGTGCAAAGTGGGTAATGTAAGAAATGCCCATCAAGGTCTTAGCGCCTGAGGTCGTCTCCAAGATCGCCGCCGGTGAGGTGGTGGAGCGGCCTGCCTCAGTGGTCAAGGAGCTTATCGAGAACTCCCTCGATGCTGGCGCTACCCAGGTCTCCATCGAGGCGCGCGGCGGAGGGGTGAACCTGATCAGGGTTATTGATAATGGCACAGGCATACCTGCTGCCGAGGCCACCATTGCCCTTCATCGCTACGCCACGAGCAAGATCAGTACCTTAGCAGACCTTGATGCCATTTCGAGCCTGGGCTTCAGGGGCGAGGCGCTGCCCAGCATCGCCGCCGTAGCTCAGGTTGAGGTATTGACCCGCACCCCAGAGGAGCTCGCAGGAACCTATCTTAATCTGAAAAATGGCGTGGTGGTCGAAACGGGGAAAAGAGCCTGCCCCCAGGGAACCTCGGTCACCGTGCGCCACCTGTTCCAAAATGTCCCCGCCCGCCTCAAATTCCTCAAGTCGCCCGCTACAGAGAGTAGCCATATCTCAAATCTGGTGAGCCAGTATAGCCTCGCCTTCCCAGAGGTGAGGTTCAGCCTGTTCCTCGACGGACGGATAGCCCTTCAGACCGCGGGCAATGGCGCGCTGCGCGATGTGCTGGTCAAGGTTTATGGACTGGAGACAGCCGAGGCAATGATCCCGGTGGGGGAAGGGGATTCTCAGGTCTGGGGATTTGTGAGCCCCCCTTCCCTTGCCCGCTCCAGCCGAAGCTACCTTAGCTTCTTCGTCAATCGCCGCTGGGTGCAGAGCCGCCTCCTCAGTCGCGCCACAGAGGACGCCTATCAGGGGCTGCTGATGACAGGAAAACACCCCATCGCCGTGCTCCACATCTCCCTCCCCCTTCAGGATATCGATGTCAATGTCCACCCCTCCAAGACCGAGGTGAAATTCCGCAATGAGCAAACCCTGTTCACCGCCGCCCAGCGAGCAGTACGCGCCGCTCTGGTGACGGAGATGCCCGTGCCACAGGTGACCAGGCAGCCCACTGTAGTCGGCATGCCCACCCTCCACCCTGAAGAACATGGCTTGGCAAAGCCCTCCAGAGAGGAACTCATCCCCCCCTCCCTCTTCGCCCCTAAACCTTCCCCGGAGCCCCTGCCCATTCTGCGCGTCTTCGGGCAGCTCGCCGCGACCTATATTATCGCCGAGGGGCCCGATGGGCTCTATCTTGTCGATCAGCACGCCGCCCACGAGCGCATCCTCTTTGAGCGGGTGCGCACCCAGCAGGCAAGCAGGGCCGTGGAGGTTCAGGGGATGCTTGCGCCTTTGACCATCGAGGTTACGCCACGCCAGGAGGAGATGCTGCAGGCTGGCGGAGAGATCCTTGCCTCCTATGGCTTCGCTATCGAGCCCTTCGGTCCGCGAACCTACCTGCTGCGCACCGTGCCCGTCTTACTCCGCGAAGGGAATATGGCGCAGGCTGTGATCGAGATACTGGATTCCCTCAGTGAGGAAGGAGACAGGGGGAAAAGAGAGGAAAGAATCGCCCTTTCGCTTGCCTGTCACAGCGCAGTGAGAGCCGGTCAGGTATTAAGCCCGGAGGAGATGCGCCAACTGGTGCGCGAGCTGGAGCAAGCGGAGTCACCCCATACCTGCCCCCATGGCAGACCGACAATAATCCGCTTTACTTCCTCCCAACTGGAGCGGGAGTTCGGCAGGTCTTTATAGCTGCAAGTAGCTGTGGGCGTAGATTACCTTGTTCTCCAGAACCCTGATGGTCTTAAGGATGGCGCTCTGCCCAGGGTCGCTCATGTCGATGATCGAGGGGTCGAATTCCTCATCCACCGCATAGGCATCATGGAGGGCGAGGTAAACCCTCCCCTTAGCGGTGGAATCATCGCGGTGCTCAACGATGCGGATCGTCTCCATCAGCTCATCGTCGAAGGGGTCAAGGATCGCCGAATCGAGCCCGGCCCCCATGAGCATCACCAGGAAAACGCGGTTAAGAATCGGTCTCACCTCCCCGGGGGCCCCATTGGATACATTGGAAAGCCCGCAGGTGGTGAGCAAGGGGGGATCCATTACCTGCTTGATGACATGTGTCGCCTTGACGACCTCTGGGGCATGCTCCTGGGTGCCGTCCACGGTCATCGCCAGGGGGTCAACGTAGACATTCTCCAGATTCACGCCGTGTTCCTCGATCGCCGGGAGCAAATCCTCGACTAGAATCTCCAACCGGGCATCGGCGCTCACCGGCAAGCCCGTGGCACGCAGGGTAAGCGCGATAATACCGACATCGTACTTCGCGGCGATAGGGAACAAAACGCCCAT
The DNA here is from genome assembly GCA_030615555.1 of Dehalococcoidales bacterium. Classification (GTDB taxonomy): domain Bacteria; phylum Chloroflexota; class Dehalococcoidia; order E44-bin15; family E44-bin15; genus JAUWZB01. Next base: position 1,562 of record JAUWZB010000035.1, on the reverse strand, counting down.
GCGCTCGGGATCGGCATTAGTGCTATTGATTATCGGCTTCTGCTTACACACCTTAAGCCCTGCTTCAATGGCCTCGGGATTGGTGGTATCCAGGGATAGGGGGACATCGACCACCTCCTGAACGGTGTTCACCAACCAGTCCATCACCTCAGGGCCAGCCTTCTTCTGGGGGCCGATGTTGAGGTCGAGCATTTGAGCACCCTGCGCCACCTGGCGCTGTGCCAGGTCCTGGATGAAGGCCTTGTCCCGCTCCTCGATGGCGGTCCTCACCGCCTTGGAGATTATTTGCAGGCGTTCCCCGATCGCAAGCATGGTTCTCCTCCTTTCATACTAGACCGAGCTTCCCAGCGAGCGCCAAAACCCCCTTTCGAAGCGGGGACTCAGCGGGCAGCTCGGTTAGCGGTGCTCCCCTTACCTCCAGCATCATCATACCCGGATCCTCAGGGAGCACCGCAATGAGCTCAAGCTCTGCCTCTTTTATCGCCTGAGCGATCTCAGGGGGCAGGCTATCGCTCACCCGATTGACCACGAGGGCGATCTGATCCACATAGGTTCTCAGTTCACCGATGAGCTCCTTCATGCGCCCGGCGGCGGAGATCCCTCTGATCGTTGGGTCTGAGGCGAGGAGCAGGATGTCCACATCCCGCGCCGTCTGGCGACTTATGTGCTCCATGCCCGCCTCGCAGTCGATAACCACATAGTCGTAGTTACCCGCCAGACGGTCGATGCTGTCACGGAGCCAGTTATTGGCAGCACAGTAGCAGCCGGGGCCCTCCGGTCGCCCCATCGCGAGAAGGTCCACCCCCTGCGATTCCACCAGTACCTCCTGAACCCTTAGCGCCAGGTAATCCGGCCTTGGTATGCCAATACGCTCCGCGACCCTGCGGTCGACCATCTCCTCACGCACCGCGCCCACGGTTTCCGCAGGAGGCAAACCCAGTGCCATATGAAGATTGGCGCTGGGGTCGCCGTCAATGGCGAGCACTGCGCCTTTTTCCGTAAGCAATTTGATGAGGAGGGCGGCGATGGTGGTCTTGCCGGTGCCCCCCTTCCCCGCGATAGCGATGGTCTTACTCATCCTTCCCCCGCCTCCTAGTTGGCCATATCCTCTAGGCTGTCCAGTGTTGTTTCAAGAAGCTGCCCACATCCCAGGCCTCAAGGGGCCCTACCATGATCTTCCAATCGGGAAGCTCCTCCTCAAGCTCTCCTCTGAGGACCGCCACCTTGCCAGGGAGGATCACGCTTCGATGGCTGATTTTGTCGGCGATATTGAACTCCTTGACCGTTTTGGCGATCTTCTCAGCGTCAAACTTACCTGCAGCCCAGGAGGTGAGCACGGAAAGCCCCTCGGTATCGCACACCAGAAGCCAGGAGGGGAAGCCGCTGGACTCCAACTCCCCAGCGATGGAGAAGTAGGTCAGGGAGAAGTTGGTGGTGACGCATAGCGGGCTTTCCTTTTGTGGCGTGCCTATCTCATATATGCCCGGCGATAGCTGAATCGGTTTCTGAGGGTCGGTATAGATGTTGAGGCGCAGGGTAAGCAGGGGATAGGACACGCCGGG
>JAUWZB010000152.1 GCA_030615555.1 Dehalococcoidales bacterium | reverse complement strand
GGAGAGGGCATAGGTGCCCAGGATGATGCGCCGCTTCACCTCGGGGCCAAAGCCATAGCCCCTCGTCCTCTCCATAGCATCCCACATGCTCTCCCCTTCATAGGAGAAGCCATACTTCACCCCATCGTAACGGGCGAGATTTGCCATCGCCTCGGATGGGGCGATGATATAGTAGGCAGCCAGGGCATGTTTTGTATGGGGGAGCGATACCTCCCAATCCACCGTGGCCCCAAGCTCCTCGAGCTTTGCGATAGCGGTGTGCATTACCTCGCGAACCTCATCTTGCATCCCCGCAACGAAGTACTCCTTTGGAACGCCCAACTTAAGCCCTCTAAGATCGGGGACGAGCGATTTCGTATAGTCGGGAACGGGATAGTTCACCGATGTCGAATCCTTTGGGTCATAGCCGGCGATAACATTCATCACCAGGGCCGAGTCGGTAACATCCCTGGTCATTGGCCCGATCTGGTCCAGGGAGCTGGCAAAGGCCACCAATCCGTATCTTGAGACCCGGCCGTATGTGGGCTTTAAGCCCACGATATTGCAGAATCCCGCTGGCTGGCGGATGCTCCCCCCGGTATCGGAGCCCAGGGCATAGACTGCCTCGCCGGTGGCCACACTTACCGCTGGCCCCCCACTCGAGCCGCCGGGGACACGGGCTAAGTCCCAGGGATTACAAGTGCTAAAAAAAGCGGAGTGCTCAGTAGATGAGCCCATAGCGAACTCATCCATATTCCCCTTGCCCACCATCACCATGCCCGCTTGGTTTAATCTTTCCACCACCGTGGCGTCATAAGGGGGGACAAAATTCTCCAGCATCCTCGAGGAGCAGGTAGTGGGGAGCCCCCTGGTGCACATATTGTCCTTGATCAGTGCTGGCACACCGGTTATGGGGGTGAAATCGCCGCTCTTAATTCGCTCATCGGCCTGCGCTGCCTGGCGGAGGGCCTCATCCCCGGTCACGGTAACAAGGGCATGAACCTTTTTTTCGACCCGGGCGATGTGCTCTAGCACTGCCTTCGTCAGCTCCAAAGAGGAGACCTCTTTGTTCTTGAGAAGCTGGTGAGCCTGGTGAATGGTCAGCTCGTAGAGGTTCAACTTCTTCCCCCTTTTTCGACCTAGGCGGTGTGCTCTAGCACTGCCTTCGTCACTCCTCTATCACCTCATGATTTTTAAATCGTGGTCTTCACTATTCCAGCACCGCCCTCACCCTGAAGCAGCCCTCCTCCTGGCGAGGGGCGTTGGCGAGGATATCGCCCTGGGGGGATGAGGGTGCTGCCTCGTCCTCCCGAACCACGTTCTCCAGAGAGATCGGGTATGCTGTAGGCGGGACATCGGTGGTATCAACCTGCTGCAAAATCTCGAAATTCTCCAGGATATTGGAAAGCTGCCCCTGGAATTTCTCCAGCTCCTCCTCGGAGAGGCCCAACCGGCAAAGGGTGGCGATGTGCACCACCTCTTCATGACTCAGCTTCATTTTCTCCATCCTCCTAAGCGGCAGTATCGCTGATTATAGCATCTAACTATCGGCCTAAGCAACACTAAAGCGAGCATTGCCAGCTATTCTCCAAAAGGGTTATAATGGAGTCGGGAGAAGGCCCAGGGAGAGGGCAGAACCAAGATCGAGATCGAGTGAAGGGGGATAATCTATGCCGCGCTATACCACGGAGCAGATGCGCAATGTGGTGCTGTTTTCCCACTCTGGAGCGGGGAAGACCTCGCTCGCCGAGGCGATGCTCTATAGCTCGGGGGCAATCACCCGCTTGGGCAAGGTGGACCAGGGGAATACTATCTCAGACTATGACCCTGATGAGGTGAAACGGAAGATC
>JAUWZB010000017.1 GCA_030615555.1 Dehalococcoidales bacterium | reverse complement strand
TAATCCCGGTGCATTGCACTCGCTCACCGATCCGCTCGTGCTCCTCAAAAACCACTACCTTATGTCCGAAACTCGCCAAGCGGTGAGCGATATAGCTTCCCGTAGGACCTGCGCCCACTATTATCGCATCATACAACCCAGCGCCCCTTGAAATTTAACATTTCCTCCTCATTATAGCACACAAAATCCTTATTACGTTGAATTGAAAACGATTGTGTGTTAAAATCACGCTACCTTACGCTCAACTCAGTCAATGAGTGATGGCCTGTGAAGACCTTATGGACACCCTGGCGCATACGGTACATTTTAGGGAGAAAATCCCGGGGGTGCTTGCTCTGCATGAAACCGCAGAGCCCTGTAGCGGGGGATAGAGAGAACTACATCCTCTATCGGAGCGAGGCTTGCTACATCATGCTCAATCTCTTCCCCTACACCAACGGTCACCTGATGATCGCTCCCTACCGGCATGAAGCGAGCATCGAGCAGTTGGATGATAAATCGCTCTATGAAATGATCGCCCTTACCCGAGCGAGCGTCGCGGCGCTAACCAGAGCCCTATCGCCAGCGGGCTTCAATATCGGTATGAACCTGGGAAAGGTTGCCGGGGCGGGCATCGCCGACCACCTTCATATGCATGTGGTGCCCAGGTGGCAAGGGGATGTAAATTTCATGTCTGTATTCGCGGAGACGAGGTTGATCCCTGAAGCCCTTGATGCCACTTATGACAAACTACTTCCCATCCTGACTGAGGAGATATCTAGTAAGGGTATCTAAAAGCCCACCAACTCGGATCCCCCCAGCATCTCGGAGAGGAAGACACGATTCTGAAGGGGCTTCACCCTTTCAGGCTAGCCTTTGTGTAAGGGAGGGCAATTGTGTTAAAATAGCATAGAGATGGTGGGCGTAGCCGAGCGGTTAAGGCGCCAGGTTGTGGCCCTGGAGATCGAGGGTTCGAATCCCTCCGCTCACCCTTTTTTCGAGCTGGGCCAATTTTGAGTTGCTAAAGCCTAATGCCACGTAGCGTTGCGATACCAAAATCACCCATAGTATGAAAAAGCGCCCGTAGCTCAGCGGATAAGAGCATCGGTCTTCGGAACCGAGGGTCGGGGGTTCGAATCCCTTCGGGCGCGCCTTTTTCGTACTTTGCGAAGCGCGTCTCCCGAAGGTTTGCTTCGATGAGGATAAAGCGCTTTAGGGCGAAAAGGACGAAGAATTTATCGTAGCGACTTCGTTTTATGCAAGGTTAAACGAGCGAAACGAGTGAAATGAGTGAAAAAGGCGCATTCGTCTAGCGGTTTAGGACACCTCCCTCTCAAGGAGGAGATCATGGGTTCAAATCCCATATGCGCCACGCTAGATATAGGGGGGTCACCTCCCTTATCAAATATTTTGGGATCGGGCTGCTGGAGGTTTGACTCTAGCAAAATGGAGGACCAGCAGGCCGGTATGGGGCTAGGGACCACGGGAGCCCTAGCACGGAGCCGGTCACCATCACGGGCCCACCAGAGCCCTAGTAGCGGAAGTCCCTCGCAGCCATACCCAGAAGGAGGTATGGCTGTGCCTATTACGGGGCTTTCAGAGGCCTTACGCTACTACAGGGTATGCGTTGAAGCTGAGGGCTATAGCCCGAAGACCATATCGGCAACCAGTGAGGCGGTCCGCTACTTCTCCAAATACCTGGGCGAGGACGTGGCGCTTCCCCTGGTGGGGGTGGACCACCTGAGGGGGTTTATCCTAGCCTTAAGGCGGGCAAAGGCCTACCGAAACCACCCCAAGACGCCGGTCCAGGATCGCGGACTCTCTCCACAGCATCGCGGGTTATGTCAAGCGCATAAAGGCCTTCTTCTCCTTCTGCGAGAAGGAGGGGCTCATTGAGCAAAATCCCTTTGCCAGCTTCAAGCTCCCCAAAGCGCCCCGGAAGGTGGTGCCCACGTTTTCGGAGGGGGAGATGGCAAAGCTTCTCGCCATGCCCGATAAGAGAAGCGCCACCGGGCTTAGAGACTACACCATCATCCTGGCCCTCTACGACACGACGGTAAGGCGAACAGAGCTTGCCAGCCTCAAACTGGAGGATGTGGACTTCGAGCTGGGCGAGCTGAGGATCATGGGCAAAGGCGGCAAAGAGAATTACGTGCCTATGGGCCGAAACCTGACAAAGGCGATGCTGAGATACAAGATCAAGGGCCGGGCTGACGGCGAAAGCGATGCCTTTTTCCTTACCGAGGACGGGAGTCTGCTTTCCTCCACGCGCATTCACCGTATCGTCAAGCGGTATGGGAAGATGGCGGGGCTCAACCGATGCTATCCCCACAAGCTCAGGCACACGGGAGCGGTGGCCTATGCCCGCAATGGCGGTGATCCCTTCACCCTTCAGAAGAAGCTTAACCACAGCACATTGAACATGACGCGCCACTATTGCGAATTGGGGAGAGGAGACGTGAGGAGGGCGCAACTTAGGTTTTCGCCAGGAGATAGGTTGCGGGTTTAACCAGCGAAGGGGGGCGGTGTTGTCACCGGTCCCCCCTTCTTAGGTAGTGGGTCAATTGGGGGAGTGAGCCGAGGTGTGGCTAGCCCACTCCCCCTCCGAAAGCTTTAGCGCTGCGGCGCAGGCTTCGGCGTGCCACCAGTAAATTGAGAACCTCAACAATATCATCTATCCGGAAGGGCTTTCGAATGAGAAACAAGGGTCCCAGCGACATTGCCTCCATGGCTATGGAACCATCACCATAACCGGTGACGATGACCACCACCGCTTTCTTATCCCTTTCCTTTATCGTGGCGAGGGCCTCCACACCACTCATCCCTGGTAATACCAGGTCCAAGAAAATCAGGTCGAAGTGCTGCTTTTCCAACTTCTCAAGAGCCTGCTCCCCACTCTCCACACCAACCACTTTAAACCCGTTCCGTGAAATAACCTCGCTAAGCATCTCCACTATCCCGGGGTCGTCATCAACGACAAGCACATTCCCTTCAACCACCCTCGCCCGTTTGGCGAGCCAATCATCCAGGAGGTCCTTTCGGAACCTCCAGTCCCCCCCTACCTTGGAGGCAGGGATGCGACGTCGCTGAGCTAGTTTACACAAGGTCACGTATTTCAGTTTTAGATACTCCGCTGCTTCCTTAGTCGTCATTAAATTAGTCATGAGACAAACCCCCGCAATACTTCCACATTTCTATGAAATTTTGTCTTATTTTTTTAGAGGCGCCGGTGGTGGTGCTCTAAACTCGCGTCCACAAGCTTGGCAGCGCCACAGATACAGTGGCAACCACCGATGAACTATTATCACATTATCAGAGCCACAACTAGGACACTGCATTTGACTCCCCTTTTCCATCTCCCCGAGCATCCGAAAAAAATCCTCCACCCTCATTTGCACGAGTGGGCTCGCCGTGCCCTCGGAGAGTTTTAGTCAAGATTATTCTAGGTTAAGAGATAGCGCCTGTATGCGACTTTTGTCTCATTGGGGGAAAGCAGAAGTTGCTAGGCTCCTCGATAACTATTCTCAAAGGGGCTCTACCGCCTAGTCAGGTCCTCGGGAGACAGGTCTGACTTCCCTTCACCGTGTTGCTTAAAAGAGATTTGACAGCCTAGCTATAATAAGGTGAAAAAATAGCTACTTTTTGATTTTTTTAAATTCGGATTTACACAACATAAAAAAGCCCCAATTTTCGCAAAAACCGTGGTACGCTTTAAGCTACAAAGCCCTGCGCCACGGCAGGGAGGCGTATCAAATCGCCAAATTTCGGGGGGTAAAACGGTGGAGCAATACATTTTTTTTCTCTACCCCCAGACCACAGGAAAGGAGGCTAAATGAATCAACCGGGGCAATTGGAAGAGGTGGTCGAGCTGGTCCAGGACCTAGATTACGGGATGTGCAATCTGCTGGGCGATGAGGCCGGTAGCTCAGAGGCAATGGAGTTCCTCAGACTTTGCGAGAGAACGCTCCTGGGGCTTCTGGGGGCTGAAGAGGCATTTCAGCGGGTGGTGGGCGAGCAGCCCGGCGATCTTCTTAAGGATGTGCGCGAGTGGCGATCGATGCGGCTCTTTTGTGCAGATGAGTATGATCCGCGGCGTCACGGGCCGCGCACCTGGTCGATAAACTAACCAGGGCAATAAGCCCGCGAAAGGAGGTAGCATGAAGGGTAGGTCACCTAACTCACCAAATTTTGGCCCAACCCCCAAAGCTGGGGCCACACCCCCGCCCTATCTGGCGCGAGGTTCCGCGGGGACACCTCCCTCTCAAGGAGGAGATCACGGGTTCAAATCCCGTATGCGCCACCAACCCTTGGCTCATTGCCCTGCCCTCCTAGCGCAGCCGAGCAATGGCGATAAGGATGCCTAGGGCAAGACCGATGATAGTGTAGAGGCTAAACCAGGGGACGAAAAGGCAGTAGATAGCGTAGCTTACCAGCACACTGATGCCACCAATGGCCTGTAAGCCTGGGCCGCGCCTGCGGTTCGTGGCAAGGCTGATGAGTTCACCGATAGCATAGCCGATGCCCGCCGCTATTAAGAGGGAGAGGAGGATGGAGGGAAGCGCTCTCCAGATTAGGGCCCAAACAAAGCCGGCGGCAATAGCAACGCTCAGGCCCACCACCACAGCAATAAGATACTGCCGCGGGGAGAGCTCATAGGTAGGCAGGCGCTTTAGATTCGCGCAGTCGGGGCAGCGCGGTCCCACGAGCGTCTGCACCATACATTTCGGACAGATGGGGCGACCACACCGGCCACAGCTCAGGTTTGTTTCCACATCCGGGTGGGTAGCGCATCTCATTTCTTTTTTGGCTGCTCCTCCACACCGTGCGGAGTTCGGTAGATCCAGGCCTCTCGATCACGGGTATCTCGATCCAGGAGCAAGCGGTAAATCATCACCCGCTTCCAGTCACCAATGGGGGCGGTACGGTCCGCCAAAAGCCGCTTGATAATCAAAAGAAGCAACATGCCAAGCAGGCACCAAGTCAATACCAGCGATTCTCCCAAGCCCAAACTGGCTAAAGGCATGGCCGCGGCACCGAGGATCATCCACAAGGGGGAGTTCTTCAGTAGGGCAAGGCCCAGGAGACAAATGACGACAAACACGAGGAGTTCCCATGGGGCTACCATGATGAGCGCGCCCATCATGGTAGCAAACCCTCGCCCTCCGCTAAAGCCAAGGAAGATGGACCAGCTATGACCGGCGATAGCAGCCAGGCCCACGACCCCCTGAGCCAACACCACCTCGCCCAAGAGCGTTAACCCCAGCGCCCAGGCGATGTATACCGGGATAAATCCCTTCAGGACATCGAAAATCCCCACCGGAACCACTGCCCAGCGAGACACTGAATGCCAGACATTGGACCCGCTGGAAGCCCCGCTGCCGTAATCCCTAATATCGATCCCCTTAAGCAGCCGGCCTGCGATGTAGGATGTGGGCACCGCACCGAGAAGATAAGCGCCTATAGTCAGTAGTATCACCTGGACTAACATAGCCGGTCACCTGCCCCTAGGTTAAGGCAGAAACGAGCCACGCGATCCACTTCTCCCTGAGCTTGCCCGGGAAAAGGGGGGCGACATGAAAACCGCCATCGGACAATAAAAACTCCTTGGGCCGCTTAGCCTTCTCATAGAGCTTAAGGGCCGCCTCATAGGGGATCCACTTATCCCCCTTACAATGGACGAATAGCTTAGGGATAGCCCCTATTTTCTCTATGTTAGTAAAGGGGTTGAGCTTTGCCCAAGACTCCAAGCTTATCTCTAGGTTGATCCGCACTCGATACCCCCGGAGCCACATCCAGAGCCTGGAGATCATTCCGTAAAACCTCCCCACTCCTGGCAGCGAACCGATGTGAGGAAACTCGACGATGAAGCTTCCTATTTGCATCGCCTTACGATAGATGGGGGAGAAGAGCTTCACCGCTCGGCCATTCATTTCAGAAGGGCTGGAGAGGAAGACTAAAGCTTGCAGGTCAGCCAGCTCGGCGGCAGCCTGAATCGCTGCCATGGCTCCCAGGCTATGCCCCACGAGGGCGATGTGCTGGGGGTCAATCTTGGTGTGGCGACGCAAAAATTTTATCGCGGCCATGACATCCTGAGCGAGATCGCCATCGAGAACCCCCTCGCTCTTCCCATGACCGCGAAAATCGAAGGTGAGGGTGGCGATGCCCCGGCGCACCAACCTCTGGGCGCTGGGCCTCATGGCGCGGTGATCTGACCCCATCCCATGGCAGAGCACCGCCCCTGGGAAGGGCCCCTCTCCCTCAGGGAGAAGGATCTCCCCGTGTAATATGCCTCCCTCAGCGGAGAAATCTATTGTCTCAGTATACCACTTCATCGCCCCATCACCTCCTGGGAGCGTCGTTCCGCCAGGATGATGAGACGCTCGGCACAATCCAAAGGGACATCCACCCCGCCAAGGGGTGTCTCATTACCGCCCCCAAGACCGTGAAAATCGCTGCCCCCGGAGGTGATCAACCCGTGCTTAGCGGCCAGGTGGACCAATCGATCGATCAGCTTCCAGTGGTAACCATCATAGTATGCCTCCAGGCCCACCAGCCCGGCCTCTTTAAGCTCGACCAAGAGCCCCTCGAGGTCATCGATGTCTGCCGGGTGCGCCAGCACAGGCAGGCCCCCTGCCTTTACCACCATGGCCACCGCCTCTACCGGGGAGAGCCTCTCCCGCTCGGCGTAGGCCGGTCCCTGTCGGCCGATGTATTTAATGAATGCCTCTTGGAAGGATGGGATATAACCCCGCTCAAACATTGCCTGAGCGATGTGCGGTCGCCCGACAGAGCCACCCCCGGCCAATTCCAGGACTCGGTGCCATGCTATATCGATCCCCAATTCCCCTAGCTTGGCGACTATCTTCCGCGCCCGGGCCTCACGGGAATTACGCAGCCTCTCGAGAGCTTGCTTAAGCTCCTTATTTCGATAGTCTATAAAGTAGCCCAGAATATGAACCTCACCGTTGGGGGTATCGGTATTGATCTCCAGGCCTGGGATCACCCTGAGAGAGGGGAAGGCCTCGGCCGCCAGGAGGGCGGGCTTAATACCTGATATAGAATCATGGTCGGTGATGGCGATCACGCTCAGCCCCTGTTTCGCCGTAATCTGCACCACCTCCTCTGGGGTCAGCCGCCCATCGGAGGCCGTAGTATGAATGTGAAGGTCAACTTTCATCGCAATTTTACTCCATCTCCCGGTCGATTCGGCTTATGTGCTTCGTCCTCCCTGTGGCCTCCTCTATCTCCACTAAAACGGAATTAAGGATGACACTTCCCTTACCCACGGATATGCGATGGGGAAGCTGGGTAAGAAACCGCATGAGCACCGCATCGGTATCATCCCCGATCACGGAATCGAGGGGGCCGGTCATGCCGACATCGGTGATAAAGGCTGTGCCTTTAGGGAGCAACCGAGCATCGACAGTGCCCACATGGGTATGGGTTCCCAGCACCGCGCTGACCCGGCCGTCCAGATGCCATCCCATAGCTACCTTTTCCGAGGTAGCCTCGGCGTGAAAGTCAACGATGATCACGGGAGGCTTATTATCGGCAAGTTCCTCGAGGAGCTGATCCATCGCTCGGAAAGGGCAATCGAAGTTTCCGATAAAGGTGCGCCCCAAAAGGTTGACCACCAGGGTCTCCCCCTTGATCAGGTAGCCGTGCCCGGGGACGCCCGGTGGATAGTTTAAGGGACGCAGGATCGCCAGGTCGCTATCGAGGGCGGGTATGATCTCCCTTTGGGCCCAGATATGGTTTCCTGAGGTGATGACATCGACATCGGACTCGAAAAGCTCCTCCACCGTTTCCCTGGTTAAGCCAAGGCCACCGGCAGCGTTTTCACCATTGGCGATGACCAGATCGATCCCATATTCCTGGCGCAACCCAGGCACCAAGGCGCGCACCGCCCGCCTGCCGGGCCTGCCGATTACATCGCCCACCATGAGAATGCGCAATATCTCTCCTATTTTGCGTAGTCGACCGCTCTGGTCTCTCTAATAACCGTTACCTTTATCTGCCCCGGGTACTCCAGGGTTTCCTCGATCCTCTTCACAATATCTCGGGTAAGTCTTAGCGCTTCAAGGTCGTCTATCTCAGCAGGTTTAACCATAATGCGGATCTCGCGACCAGCCTGGATCGCGTAGGATTTCTCCACGCCTGGAAAGCTATTGGCCAGGCTTTCCAGCGCTTCCAGGCGCTTCAGATAGTGCTCCAGGGACTCCCTTCTAGCCCCTGGCCTCCCCCCGCTGATGGCATCGGCAGCGGAGATGATAAAACCCAGGACGCTCGTTGAGTCGGCCTCCCCGTGGTGCTCTGCGACGGCACTGGCCACCTCAGCAGATTTATCCCATTGCTTCACCAGGTCAGCGCCGATCTTAGCATGAGGTCCCTCTACCTGGAAATCCATCGCCTTGCCGAGGTCATGAAGCAGTCCCGCTTTCTTTGCCAGTTCAACCCTGGCCCCCAGATCCGAGGCGATCATGCCGGCCAGGTGAGCTACCTCGATGCTGTGCCGGAGCACGTTCTGTCCATAGCTAAAGCGATACTTGAGGCGACCCAAAAGCTTGATTAACTCAGGTTGCAGCCCGGGCACCCCCGCCTCGTGGGCTGCCTGCTCCCCTTCCGTCTGGATCGTCGCCTCCACCTCGCTCCTCGCTGTTGCCACCATTTCTTCAATACGGGCAGGGTGAATTCTGCCATCGCGGATGAGCTTTTCCAGGGCGAGACGAGCGATCTCGCGACGCACCGGATCGAAGCCTGAGATGGTTACCGCCTCGGGGGTATCGTCGATGATCAGGTCCACACCGGTGGCATTCTCAAGGGCTCTGATGTTTCGTCCCTCGCGCCCGATGAGGCGTCCCTTCATCTCATCGCTGGGCAGCGGAACCACGGAAACGGTGCTCTCCGAGACCACATCAGTGGCACAGCGCTGAATGGCCTGGGAGATGATCTCCCGAGCCCGCTCATCGGCCTCCTGTTTAAGCTGAGCCTCGATCTCTCGAATACGACGGGAGACATCCTCACGGATCTCATCCTCCACCGCCTTAATCAGGAGCTCCTTTGCCTCAGCGCTGGAGATCCTGGAGATAAGCTCCAGTTGCTGAATCTGCTTCTGCTTAAGGTCTTGAAGATGAGCGCGCAGGCCTTCCGCCTCCTTTTCCTTGGCAATTAGCCCACGTTCTCGTTGTTCCATGGCCTCCAACTTTTTATCGAGGTTCTCCTCCCTCTGCGAGATTCGCCTTTCATGCCGATGAAGCTCAGCGCGACGCTCACGGACTTCCGCCTCCTCTTGAGATTTGACCTTTATCGCCTCTTCTTTGGCTTCAAGGAGCATCTCCTTGTACTTCGTCTGGGCATCGGCGAGCATAACTTCAGCTTCTCTCTGGGCAGAGCGAATCCTGCGACCAATAACCAGCCGCTGTGCCAGAAAAATAAGCGCCACCCCAATGGCAAATCCACCCACCGCCGCCAAAATTATTTCTAACGGCATTTTCATCTCCCCTTTCGTCTGGAGCCTTCCAGATTAGATAAGGCCATCTTGAATTTCCCATATTAAACTTTTATTTGCTTCAAAGTCAAGAGAACTACCCTGACTCCCGCCAAAGGCGCTCGATAGTGCGGTTGACCACCTCATAGCTGAAGCCTTGTCTGCTCAGAAAAGCGCCCAGCTTTCGTCTAAAGGTTTCGTAGTCCTCTTTTGCCAAGGTGCGCCCCCTCCTCTGTGCTGCTCGATAGGCGCTCTCCTCGTCGTCGATCCCATCCAGCACCTCATCGATCACCTCCGGGTCGATCCCCTTGTGCCTGAGTTCCACCCTGAGCAACCGCTTGCTGCGGGGGCTGAAGGACTCCCGCTCCTCCCTCCAGAACGCTGCGAAGGCGACGTCATCTATCATTTGCCTTGCCCTGAGCTGAAGAATGACCCCTTCGATGGTTTCCCTGACAAATCTTCGGCTGAGCCTAGCCCTGAGCTCTGCCTCGCTTCGCGGGCGATAGCTCAGCAGGCGAAGCGCAGCGTTAAGGCACCTCCCAAAGAGGTCAGCCCCCATCAGTTCCTCTACCTGGGAATCGGAGAGCACCTGCCCCGGGTGAAGACCCCGCTCCTCGACCACGCCCCTTCCCAGGCTGAAGGCGAAGCTCCCATCCACGAAGATACTGGCCCGATCTCTCCCCCTCTTCTGAGCCTTGATAGCAGTTATGGTCTTCATAATTAAACGCAAAAAGGCTGGTCCGAAAATCTCCCAGCCTTTTTTCGCCCTAGGGCAAGCTTTATCGCTTAGCTAAATCGCTATCGAGAGAGCTTTGAGGAGTGAAGGCTACCGACCGGATCTGCCGCTCCATCTCCTGGGCAACCTCTTTATGCTCCTTCAGGTAATCTTTAGCGTTCTCGCGCCCCTGACCCAGGCGGGTCTCACCAAAGGAGTAGAAGGCGCCCGTTTTCTGCACCAACCCGATTCCCACCCCCAGGTCGAGAAGGCAGCCCTCGCTGCTGATCCCCTGAGCGAACATGATGTCAAACTCGGCGTTCTTGAAGGGGGGGGCAACCTTGTTCTTGACAATCTTAGCCCTCACCCGGCTCCCTATCGCCTCATCCCCCTTTTTGATGGTCTCCAGTCTCCTCAGATCGACCCTCACCGAGCTATAAAACTTGAGCGCCCTACCCCCCGGGGTCACCTCGGGGTTGCCAAAGAAAACCCCCACCTTCTCCCGCAATTGATTGATGAATATCACCGCGGTATGCGACCTGTGAATGGCAGCAGCCAGCTTTCTCAGTGCCTGGGACATCAACCGAGCCTGAAGTCCCACATGGGCATCCCCCATCTCCCCTTCAAGCTCTGCCCTGGGGACAAGGGCAGCCACGCTATCGATGACCACCACATCCACCGCCCCGCTTCTAACCAGTGCCTCAGCGATCTCCAGCGCCTGCTCCCCGGTGTCCGGCTGGGATATAAGTAGTTCATCCACTTTAACACCACAATTGGC
>JAUWZB010000036.1 GCA_030615555.1 Dehalococcoidales bacterium | reverse complement strand
CCTGCCGGCGCTGAAGCGCGCCACCCAGCTTATGGCCGAGTTCTCCGGCGGCAAGATCACCAGGGGGATCATCGATGTTTATCCAGGCAAGCGGGAAGTGAAACCTATCTCATTAACCACGAAGCAGGTGGCGCGTATCCTAGGTATAAAGATAGCGCGCGAAAAAGTAGCAAAGGTGCTCGGCTCCCTAGGATTTGACTGCCAGATTGTGAGCGCTGGGGAGCTTTCGGTCGCCGTTCCCTACTGGCGCACCGACGTTCGCCTCGCCGAAGACCTGGTAGAAGAGATTGCGCGCATCATTGGCTACGATAACCTTCCCACTACCCTGCCCAGCGGCGCGTTGCCCAAGTATAAACCCGACCCGATGCGCGCGCTCAGGGAAAAGGTAAGCGATATCCTCATTGGCTGCGGAATGCAAGAGGTGATCACTTATTCACTGACCAGCCTGCAAATGTTTCGTAAAGCACCACCCCAACCAACCCCACCAAAAGTAACCCCCCAGCCTGCCCCACTAAAGGTCGCCAACCCGATCACTTCAGAACAGGAGTATCTGCGCACCACCTTGCGACCCGGGCTCCTAGAGGCTCTCGCTGCCAATGAGAAGCACGAAGAGAATAGCATCAGGCTGTTTGAGGTAGGCAAGGTCTACCTGCCCAGGGAGAAGGGGGACCTGCCACAAGAACGAAATATGCTGAGCGGGGTCTTAAGCGGCACCCGCCTCGACCGCTATCGGGGAGGGGAGAGCGAAAAGAGGGAGACGCTGGATTTCTTTGATGCCAAGGGGATTTTGGAGACCCTCCTGGAGCGCCTGGGCATTGCGGCAAGGTTTGAGCCCGCGGAGGATAAGACCTTCAGTCCCGGTAGCGTGGCGACGATCGTGGTTGGGGGCGAAAGTGTGGGGGTGTTAGGGGAAGTTCATCCCCGGGTGGCCGAGCGCTGCGACATCTCCTCCCGCCCCGTCTTCCTCTTCGAAATCGATCTTGAAAGGCTGCTTCCCGCTACAATAGCCCCTCGCAAATATCGCTCGATCCCAAAATTCCCCACCACCCTTCGGGACATCGCTCTGGTGGTGAACGCAGAGATCCCTTCAAAGAGCGTGGGGGATATTATCGCGGGCTCTCCTCTGGTGGCCAAGGTTACCCTCTTCGATGTTTATACCGGCAAGCAGGTGCCCCCGGGAAAGAAGTCCCTTGCCTTCAGAATCGTTTATCAGTCGCCAGGCCGCACCCTCACCGATGAAGAGGTAAACCGGGCCCAGCAGGAGACAGTTAAACGCTTAGCGCGCGAGCTTGGCGCCATCCTCAGGCAGTAAGCCCCCGCCTGTTGTTTTTTGGCCCGGTCCCCATAGAATATGGCTTGCCCTTAGATGCTTTGCCCCCCAGATACTGAGAGACGCATGCCCAGCACTTCCCATAGCTGGCGGGCAGAAGTGGAAGGAAATATAGTGATGGTGATAGAATAGGGTGATGACATCGATTGTTCTTGCCGGTGGCAAGAGCCTGAGGCTGGGGCGGGAGAAGGCCCTGGAGGAAATCGACGGCCAGAGCCTTATCGAGCGGGTCATCGAAAGGCTTTCCCCGCTGGGAAATGAGATTATTGTGGTCACCTCATCAAGCGTTCAGTTCACCGACCTCGGTGTGAAAATGGTGCTCGATAGCTACCCGGGGAAAGGTTCTCTGGTGGGTCTCCATGCCGGGCTTAAAGAGGCGACCTCTTTCCATAGCCTGGTGGTCGGTTGCGACATGCCCTTTCTGAACCTTGCCCTGCTTCGCCATCTGATGGCGCTCTCCCCAGGCTTCGATGTCGTTATCCCCAGAGTGGGGGAGGAGGTGGAGCCGCTTCACGCCGTCTATTCCAAGAACTGTCTCGCGCCCATTGAAGCACAGCTTCGTGAAGGGAGGCTTAGAATCGCCGATTTCTTTCCTGCGGTAGGGGTGCGATACGTTGAGAACGCTGAGATCGAAAAATTCGACCCCCAGCACCTGAGCTTTTTCAATATCAACTCTGAAGCCGATCTGGCACGGGCAAGGGCGCTCCTGGAGAAAGAATCCCCATGATCAGCGTGGAAGAAGCCCTGGAGAAGGTCCTCAGTTATGTCAAGGTGCTTGATAGGGAGGAGAATCCCATCCTCCAGTGCCTAGGGCAGGTGCTCGATGAGGACGTCTATTCCCCCATCGATGTCCCCCCGCGGGACAATTCAGCCATGGACGGCTACGCCGTAAAGGCAGAGGATACGGTTGGCGCCACCCCCTCATCCCCCGTCTACCTCGATGTCACCGGCGAGGTTAAGGCAGGCGCGATAGCGGAAGAGGAGGTTGGGGCGCTCACGGCGCTGCGCATCATGACCGGGGCGCCCCTTCCCAAGGGCGCCGATAGCGTGGTACAATTCGAGGACACCGATGAGGCCTTGCGTCGTGAGCGCCCTCTCTTGCAGATCGGCATACTCCACCAGGTGCCGAAGGGGCAAAACGTGCGCCGCGCCGGCGAGGACATCGCTCGGGGACAGTTGGTGTTGCCGCAGGGGACGGTGCTTCGCCCCTCGGAGATCGGGGTGCTCGCCTCCCTAGGGAAGGAAACTGCTTGGGTGATTCGCCGCCCCGTGGTCGCCATCCTCGCCACCGGCGACGAACTGGTGGCGCTCGGCCAGCCGCTTCCCGAGGGGAAGATCTATAACAGCAATAGCTTCAGCATCGCAGCACAGGTGCTCCGCTATGGAGGCATCCCCCAGGTCCTGGGCATCGCCAGGGATCACGCTAGGGACATCGCGGGCAAGATAAAAGAGGCGCTCTCCGCAGATATGATCCTCACCTCGGCAGGGGTCTCCATGGGGGACTACGACTTGGTGAAAGATGTTCTGGCAAAGCAGGGGGAGGTCTCCTTCTGGACGGTGAGGATGAAGCCCGGAAAGCCACTGGCCTTTGGCATGATCAAGGGGTTGCCCCATCTAGGGCTACCGGGAAATCCGGTGAGCGCCATGATCACCTTCGAGCTCTTCGCCCGCCCCGCCATCCTCAAAATGATGGGGAAAAAGAACCTCTCAAAGCCAACGATTGAGGCAATTATGGAAAGCCCGATTGAAAATACCGATGGTCGCCGCATCTTCGCCCGGGCAATGGTGAGACGGGAGGGCGACCGCTACTTTGCCCGACTCACCGGACCCCAGGGCTCAGGCATCCTCACCTCAATGTCCCGCGCCAATGGACTGGTAATTGTCCCCGAGGACGTGAAGGAGGTCAGGGAAGGAGAGTCGGTTAAAGTTCTCATGCTCGACTGGAGCGAGGAATAAAGCACCAAAACGATAGACCGAATGCCACAAAAGGAGAGTACGAAAAAGCTCGATTGGAGTGAGGAGTAGATCACCCCGACTTTTTTCGAACTTTGAGGTCCGCTTTATTTAGGCTGATCTAGCTTTATAAGGCAATCCAGGCTGCTCGATTGCTACCTTATACAAGATGTAAACACGCCAAAGCGATGGAAAGGATACCAGGAAAGGAGCGTACGAAAAATGCCACCGGTTGTTTCTATAGTGGGCAAATCGCAGGCTGGTAAGACCAAGCTGGTGGAGCGCCTGATCGGTGAGCTTAAGGGGCGGGGCTACCGCGTGGCCACGGTGAAGCATAACTACCAGGACTTCGAGCTAGATCGGCCGGAAAAGGATAGCTGGCGCCACGCCCAGGCGGGGAGCGATGCCGTGGTCATTAGCGCGCCCCAAAAGCTGGCCCTGATCAAGCCTCAAGACCACGATGCCTCCATCGCAGAGATATTGCACCTTCTCGGCGAGGAATTCGATATCGTGCTCACCGAGGGATTTCGGAGGGGCCATGCCCCCAAGATCGAGGTGCACCACAGGAAGCTGAAGGAAGGGCTCCTGTGCTCCCCCGAGGAGCTCATGGCCATCGTTACCGACGAGCCCTTTGAGGCTGATCTCCCTCAGTTCTCCCCGGAGGATATCTCAGGGATCGCCGACTTTATCGCGGAGCGGTTGATTGCTAGAAGGGGAGAGGAGACGGTGCTCTTTATAAACGGTTCCCCAGTCCCTCTCAACCCCTTCACCAAGCAATTCTTCGCTAATACCCTGTTGGGCATGGTGTCGACGCTTAAGGGGGTGGAGGAGGTAAGGAGCCTGGAGATATCGGTGAGAAAGAAAGGCGCTTAAAATCTTACCTCGAAGCGGCTATAGGCTCCGCTGTAGTCTGACCAGTTCACCTCAACCCGTTTCACCCTTGCCATGCGCGGTCCCACCTCTAGCTCTCTTAAGAGTTGCTCCAGTTTCTCCTTTTCGCCCTCAGCCACTACCTCCACCGCCCGCTCACGAAGGAGGTTTCGCACATAGCCGGCGAGCTCCAGCGCTCTGGCGTGGCGCAGCACAAAATAGCGAAAGTTCACCCCCTGAACGAAGCCATAGATTACGGCGTGAAGAGTTGCCTGTTGCGCCATCCGCTAACCTTTTTATATTGCCAGGGAGCGGGGCCTCACCCCATCCAGCCTCTCCAGCCCGTGCTCCCGGGCGAGGTTCACCGCCTCAGCGAATTCCGGTCGCTGCAGGGGGCGGGAAAGGGCAGGGATCTTAAAGGCGCGATGAGCGGGGTAATACTGAGCCATGACATTCAGATAGGTACTTCGTGAGATCTCCTCGGCGATGAAGCGGACCACTCCCTCGGTTCCCGCGATCCCGTTCGGCAAAACGAGGTGTCGAATAAGGAGGCCTCGCCTCGCCACCCCTCGCTCGTCTATCTGGAGGTCGCCAACCTGGCGATGCATCTCCTTTACCGCCGCACGGTTCACTGAGGGGTAGTCCTTGACCCCCGAAAACCTGCGGGCGTTTCGCTCATCGGAATACTTCATATCGGGCATGTAGATATCGACAATGCCATCGAGCAGCTCCAGGGTTTCCACTGACTCATAGCCGCCGCAGTTATAGACCAAGGGGATGGAGAGCCCCAACCCTGCGGCGATCTTAAGCGCCTCCAGAATCATGGGGACGACATGGGTTGGGGTGACCAGGTTTATGTTGTGGCAGCCTCGCTCCTGAAGGGAGAGCATCATCTTGGCGATCTCCCCCTTGGTGGCTACCCTTCCCTGGCCCAACTGGCTGATGGAGTAGTTCTGGCAGAACATACATCTCAGGTTGCAGTAGGTGAAGAAGATCGTCCCTGAGCCACGGAGGCCTACCAGTGGCGCTTCCTCACCAAAGTGAGGCCCATGACTTGAGACCACCGCCTCTGAGCCGATGCGACACATGCCTCTCTCCCCGCGGAGGCGATCGACCCGGCAGCGGCGGGGACAGAGCTGGCAATCCTTCAGGATCGCGCGGGCTCGCGCCACCCGCTCCTCAAGCTCCCCGCTCCGATAAAGCTCCTGGTAGGCGGCCATTATCTTTCTCGCTCTCCCCCTACCCCTCCCCTTTCTCCTTCTTCCCCCGCTTAATCACCTCAACGCTCGCTGGTGGTGCAATTACCACGGTGGTGGGCGCTTTCCTGGCATCCTTTTTGGACTTTTTGCTCTCCCGCTTCCGGTAATCTCGCCGGCCCATCTGGCTACCTCCATATAAAAAGCTTACCAGAAGAGGGCTATCTTGACAAGGTAAGTTGGTTATTGATACAATCGCCGATTGGAACGCCTCATGTTTTTGGCCCCGTAGTGTAGCGGCCTAACACACCGCCCTGTCAAGGCGGAGATCGTGGGTTCAAATCCCATCGGGGCCGTTTTTTTTGAACATTGCGACACCAGAAGGAACTCTTAGCCATGGTCTATAAAAGCGAGCTTCCAAGTGGTAGAGCCTTTTTCGAACATTAAGCTACGTCAGAAGGAATTATTGGCTATGCTCTATAAATACAGATTCCAACTAGTAGAGCCTATCGTATAGTACAATAAAGTACGAAAAAGGAGGACCACCTAATGGTCATCGATGAGATAATCAGCGCCGCGAGAAAAGAGGGGAGGACATCCCTGACGGAACTGGAATCGAAGCAAATCCTTAAAGAGGCCGGGGTAAATACCACCGAGATAATGCTGTCCCGCACCAAGGAGGAGGCCGTCTCCCGCTCCCAGGAGCTCGGCTTCCCGGTGGTCCTAAAAATAGTTTCCCCTGATATCCTGCACAAAACCGACGTCGGGGGGGTCAAACTGAGCCTGAATAACGAGGAGGATGTGGGTAACGCCTATGATGAGATCATTGCCGCGGCAAAGAAGCACGAGCCTGCCGCGAAGATCGACGGGGTCTCGGTGCAGCACATGGCAAGACCGGCGATAGAGGTGATCATTGGCATGAGCAAAGACCCTCAGTTTGGACCGGTGCTCATGTTCGGGCTGGGCGGCATCCTGGTGGAGGTGCTTAAGGATGTTTCCTTCAGGATCGTCCCGCTAACCAAGAGGGATGCCCGGGAGATGATCGGGGAGCTAAAGGGATACCCCATCCTCGAGGGCTATCGGGGGCAGGAGCCAGCCAATATCGCGGTCCTGGAGGAGATGCTGCTCAAGGTCTCCGAGTTTGTGGAGGGCAGGCCTGAGATAAAGGAGCTGGACATCAACCCCATCTTTGCCTACCGCGATGGTGCCTTGGCTATCGATGCCCGGGTGATCCTGGAACCTTGAGGGGGCCAGTTGAAAGATATCGTCGGGCGGCTTGACCGGGCATTTAACCCCCGCTCTGTGGCTGTGGTGGGCGACAAGATGGAGATGGACTACATGTGGCTGAGGAGCCTGGCCCACTTTCAAGGAAGGGTCTACTCGGTTCAGATCGATGAGCAGGAGCTTCAGGGCATCGCGGCGCTGGGGGTAAAAAACTACTTCAGCCTGCTGGACATCCCGGACGAGGTGGATTACGTCATCGTTGCTGTGCCCCGCGCCGTAGCCCCAAAGATCGTGCAGGACTGCATCCAGAAGAAGGTTGGCGGGGTAATGCTCTTCACCTCGGGGTTCGCCGAGTCGAATACCGAGGAGGGGATCAGACTTCAAAGGATTATTACCGAGCTGGCCCGCGAGGCCAACTTAACCCTCATTGGACCGAACTGCGTGGGCATCTTCAACCCAAAGATCGGGCTCAGGCACACCATCGATCAATACTGCGGCGATGGTGGCAATGTGGGTTTCATCTCCCAGAGCGGCACCCATGCCACCTTCTTCAGCCTGGTGGGGGAGGCCAATGGGATCAGGATCTCTAAATCGGTGAGCTATGGAAACGCCGCGGTGCTGGATGCCCCAGACTACCTGGAGTATCTGGGTGAGGATGAGGATACCAAGATAATTGGCATGTATATCGAGGGGGTAAAGAACGGGAGAGAGTTCTTTTCTTCCCTGAGGGAGATCGCCCAGCGTAAACCGGTGCTCATCTGGAAGGGGGGCGAGACCGAGGAGGGAACCGGAGCCACCGCATCACACACTGCCTCTTTAGCCGGGTCACCGCTCCTCTGGGATGCCCTGATCAGGCAATGCGGGGCGATCAAAGTAGCTAACCTCGATGAAATGGTGGACACGATAAAGGCATTACTTTACGCCAAGCCGACCACCGGGAACAGGGTGGGGCTGGCCGCCATGACCGGGGGGCAATCTGTGGTGATCGCCGATGCCTTCGCCAAGGCGGGGTTTGAGATCCC